>QMWY01000020.1 GCA_003661865.1 Thermoprotei archaeon | reverse complement strand
GAGTACGGGCTGCTGGTAGTCGAGGTGCAGACAACAGAGGCGTCAATAGACGCTGAGCACGAGTACGGGCTGCTGGTAGTCGAGGTGCAGACAACAGAGGCGTCAATAGACGCTGAGCACGAGGCCGAGTTGCCATCCACCGGCACGGTGGTGGTGAGCTAAGTGAGCGTGGTTGGAAGGGTAACCGGGACGTACATTGACGGGGCATACGATGGCCACAGCGAGCTAGTGAGGCACAGGGTGGTGAAGATAGACGTGAAGCTGAACGGCTACACGGTTGGAACCGGCACCCTCGAGTACGACGACTACGTGGTGAGCGGCACCGGTGGCACCAGGACAATCACGGCCACGGGTGACGTGAAGATGAATGGAAAAATTGTTGGAAAGGTGACGGCAACGATCACAGATGTTTATGGGAAACTGAAATAAAGGAGGACTGCATAATGCATAACGGTGACAGCATGAGCAAGAATGATGTACTCAAGCACATAATGGTTACCGAGGTGGAGCACGAGGCGATAGTCACGGATAAGAAGGGGAGAGTAATAAACGTGCTGAGGTTCAGGGCGAGGTCGTGGCTCTACAACTTCATAGCCTGGCTCTACGGCGTGCTAACCAACAACAGCGCCGACCTCCGCGTGAGCGGTGGAAGCTACGTGACGTTCACCCCGGACGAGCTCAAGAACATCTACCTCATGGGGGGAGCCGGGGAGGTATACGGTATAATGTGGGGAGCCGACAGCTCGTCGCCGACCCCGACGGACTACGACCTAGTCTCCCCGTACACCGAGTCGGAGCTGGCGAAGCACGCGATGACGGCCGCGGAGCCAGCCGTCGAGGAGGGCACCTCGTACTTCACGCTTGAGAGGAAGACCGACAACGTTGCGGGCAGGGACATAGTGATATACGAGGTGGGACTGTATGCTAGACTATACAGTTACACCACCGAGTACGCGGTGCTCCTGCTGAGAGACGTTATAAGCGGCGGCTTCACGGTGCCAGCCGATGCCACGCTGACCTGGAGGATAAAGCCCAAGGTCACCACGTAGCGCAACCCTTTTTTCACCCCACCCCCCGTAATCACTCATGATGAGCCATGCCCGTAGAGGTCTCCATCTTCTCCAGCGGGGCGTACTCGATAAAGAAGGTCGCCCGGCAGCTGTACAGGGTGCTCAGGGAGCACGTCAAGTGCAAGCTCTACCACGGGTTCTTCAACCCAAACGTCCCACGCGGCTACGCCATCATCGTCGGCAACCCGCACTTCTGGGAGAAGCGGATATACGATGCACTGAAGACCAACCACAACATCAGGGGCTTCATATTCTACATGACCGTCGAGGGCAACGTCAGGGAGAGCCACTTAAGGCACATCCAGTGGCTGCACGACGGCGTAATAGTCACGCCCTCGCACTACGTGAAGAGGAAGCTGGAGCAGTGCGGGTTCAGGGTCGAGAAGGTGATACCCCACGGAGTGGAAGTATACGGCGACGTTAAGAGGAGGAACACCGGGACGCTCGGCTACATAGCGGGCTACCTCCAGAGAAAGTACCCGAGGTACGGCGTGGAGGCGGTCAGGATGGCGGGAGTCAGGCCCTACCTGATAACGACGGGCAACAACCCCTACCTCAAGTACTTCAGCGTCGTGTCAACAAAGGAGTACCACGACGCCCACGTGCCGGACTGGAAGGTGCTGAAGCTCTACAGGGACTCCGCGTTCTACCTCAACCTGAGCGACGCGGAGGGCTTCGGGATAACACCACTGGAGGCCTGCGCGATGGGCACCCCGGTGATAGCCCCGAGGTACCCACCACTAACGGAGTTCCTACTACCATTCACGCTCTGGGTGCCCGTCACGGGCAGGGTGTGGTACGAGAACTGGGGGGGATGGCTCGACATAGAGCACCACGAGTACCGGCCGGCCGACATGGCCAGGGTGATAAGGAGGGCGCTGGGCATGAGTGATAGAGAGTACGAGGAGCTGAGCGCCAAGTGCATAGAGCACGCGCTGAGGTACGATATCCGCAGAGTCTACACCCAGTTCCTAGACCTGGTGACGTAGCCGTGATAGGCCTGGTGCTGAGGCAGAGGGAGTTCCTGCTAATAGTGCTCGACGCGATGAGGTACGACGTGTTCGAGAGGATCTACAGGGACTACCTGGACGGGACGCTGTACAAGGTGTGGAGCAGCGGGAGCTGCACCATAGAGTGGCTCAGGAACACGTTCACGGGGTTCTACGACTTGGTCTACGTCTCGGCGTGCGGCTTCTGCCTGGCCGGCTTCGAGGCCAAGACCAGGCATGGCAGCTTCAGCGCCGACAGGCACTTCAAGAGGACTGTAAACGTCTTCGCCGATGACTGGGACGACGAGCTTGGAACAGTGCACCCGTCAAGCGTGAACAAGCGCGCGCTGGAGAACGCCTACCCGAGGATGATAGTCCACTACCTCCAGCCCCACGCCCCGCTGATAGGCGAGCCCAGGCTGCTCATGAACGAGAAGCAGATAACGGACGCTGTGCGCAGGGGCAGGCTATCACGAACGTACGTGGAGAGGGCGTACGAGGGGAACGCGAGGCTGGTGCTACAGTACGTCAGGGAGCTCGTGGAGAGGATGCCGCACAGAAACGTGTACGTGACCAGCGACCACGGCGAGCTGCTGGGCGAGAACGGGGTCTACGACCACCCCTGCGGCTCTTATGATGAGAGGCTCAGAATAGTGCCCTTCCTGGTGGTGAGGAGTGAATCCATCGGCTGAGAAGAAGCGCGAGTACGTTGAGATGATTCCACCGGCGTTCAGGGACGCGTGCCTGAACGTCAGGTGCGGGGACCTGAGGTTCAGTGACTTGTGCAGGGTTGAAATCGGCTTTGACATTGAGCGCAGGAGCGCTGACCTGGTAGCAGACTTCCACCTCCTCCCCTTCAGGGACGGGTCGTTTGGAGCGGTCATAGCCTACGACGTGCTGGAGCACACCACCAAGTACGGCCTAGTGCTAGAGGAGGTGCACAGGGTCTTGAGAAAGAATGGCTACCTGGTGCTCTCAACAGTGTACACGCAGGGATACGCTGTCCACGCGGATCCACAGCACGTGCACTGCTACACCGAGGAGCTACTAAGACGAGCGCTGGCGAGGCACGGGTTCAGGGTGCTTAGAATGGAGAGGTACTGCCCAGAGGGGGACAACATCATAGCACTCGCGAAAAAAATAAGTGGTTAGGCTAGCCTCTTCTCGGGTCTGCAGAGGTTCTTGTACTCGCAGTAGGGGCAGAGCTTCTCGTTCCTCTCGACCGGTGGCTCTTGGTTCTTCAACGCTATGTGCAGCCTTATCACTCTGTCCAGGAAATCGTCCCACAGCTCGCCGCTGAACTGGTACTCCCTGACCTCTATCCTCGACTCCCTGTCCCCGTGTATGAGCACTATGAAGCCCTTATCGACGTTGAACATCTTCATGTAGGCGTTCAACTGCATTACCCATGAGTCCTTGATGTAACCCCTCCTAGACGTTTTAAGCTCGACTATGTAGCCGTCGCAGAGCAGGTCAGCCACGCCCTCAATGGCTATCAGCGAGCCACCGTACTGGTAGTAGTACACGGTGCTGATCTCCTCGGTGCAGTTCAGCTCGTATGCTAGCCTGTCCAGGAGCTCCTCGTGCACCCGTGAGCCCTCTATCATCGCGGGCCTCTTGATGCTACCGTACACGCGCTTGTAGTACGCCTGCCTGAGGCACGGGTTACACGCATCAGTCACGTGTATGATGTCCGGGTAGGCGTAGGGGTACTCTCGCAGCGCCCTCTCAACGGCCCTCCTCAGCTCCTCGGGCGTCACGCCCCACCGCCCTCCCCGGTGCCCGTCACCACGCCTCCACGCGGATCATCCCCGTCTCCACTACTCTGGGCCTCCTCGACCTGGGGTAGCTGCTCCTCCAGCTGTGCCTCCTTATGTACTCCCTCACCGCGGCTCTTATGAGCTCCGCCCTGCTCGCGAAGCCCCTGACCTGCCAGAACCTGTCTATCTCCTCCAGCTCCTCCTCGGCGAACCTGACCGTGACCACCCTGGCCCCGGCCACCGCGGGTCACCGCTAGAGCTCCAGCGTCTCCTCGACTATGACGCGCACGTCGTGCCTGGCTCTCTCGGCCATCTCCAGCATTATCAGGAACTCCTTCAGCGCGGCCAGCTCTACCGCGCGTGGGTTCAGCCCGTGCCTGGAGGCTATCCTCTCGAGCTTCGACCTGAGGGTCTTTTCAAGCGCGTCCAGGTCTACCACGGCTTCCACCCCCGTCCAACAGGGATAAAAAAAGGGGTTTACTTCTTCTCCGGCTCTATGATCCTGAGGAACTCGATGTCGGGGTTCTTGCAGGGCTTAGCCGATATCCTCAGCGTCGTGTACTTCCGCTTGAGCGTCAGCTCCACGTGCTGGTCGTCGAGGCACACCGCCATGGCCCACTCGTGGGGGTAGAGCAGCTTCTCGCCGCGCCTCCGCCTCCTTATGCAGTCCATGGCGTACTCGTAGGCGTTGTCCCAGAACTGCACCGGCAGCATCCACTCCTCGATCCTCCTCAGCTCGCGCTTGGTCTCCCTCAGCTTCGCCTTCAGCTCGTTGAGCTTGGCGAACAGCTCGCCTATCCTCTCGTACGCCTCCTCCCTCCTGGCCGGGTAGCGTAGCTCGACCTTCCAGGAGTTTATCAGCCCCCAGGTCTCCTCCACCTCCTCCTCCAGCCGCTTGAGCCTGGCCCTCAGCCTGGCCAGCTCGACCCGCTTGTTGGGCAGCTCCCTGAGGAGTATCAGGTGCCTGCCCCTCTCGGTTCTGAGCACCGCCACCGGCGCCCTGTACACGTTTGCGAGCCACTCGGCTATCAGCCTCCACCACGCCCTGCATATCCTGGAGCGGGTGAAGTCAACGTCGAACATCACTATCGCGTCGCTGCTCACCCCGAGCCTGTAGTTCTCGCTCCTGAGCAGCAGCGTCGCCAGCCTCAGCAGCGCCTTGTCCCTCTCCCTCAGCGTGAACCTCTTGGGCTCAACCCGCTTGGCCACTCCCGGCCACCCCCCACCGCTACAGCACCTTTACGACGACTCTACCCTTCTCCGCTGGGAAGTCGTTGTGGGGGTAGCGAATGGTAACATCCTCCAGCCTCGGCCTCTGCAGCTGCCTCCCGCAGTACGGGCACCTGCCCTTGAACCTCTTGATCACCTCGCTCGGCGTGGGTGGTGACAGCTCCCCCTCCCTGGGCCTCGCCCAGGCGTGGATTATCCTCTTACAGCCCCTGCACATGTAGAGGATCACCACAGCTGGCCACCCATCCTACTTGTTGGTCGTCCAGTATATCGTGTACCACCAGTTCTTCAATCCGTGCTCTATCAGCACCCTCTCCGTCGGTGTCAGCCTCCTGACGCTCTCGTACACCTTCCTGGTGCACGGGTCTAGCCTGCTGGCGTAGTCGTCGGCCAGCTCTATGGGCGTCCTGGCGCCCCTCTCCACGTAGTCCTCGATGTCCCTCCTGAACTTCTCGACCAGCTCGGCTATGTCCTGCACGCACTCCCTGGTGCCCGCGCCGGGCTCCTCGAAGGTGAGCTCCAGGTACTCCTCGCTCACGGCTAGAGCACCCCCACGTCTCTCGCTATCCTGATGAGCCACTCGAGCAGTGCCCGCCTGAACGCCTCCCTCATCACCGGCTCGACGGCCATCTCCCAGCGCACCAGCTTGTCCCCCCTGAGCCCCGTGCCCTGCCTCCACCTCTCAACGTACTCCTCCCAGAACTGCTCGAAGCACTCGTCAACGCTGTCGCACCTGGTGAGGTCTACCTCGTAGCAGTAGCGGGCGTAGTACTCTCCTGGCGCGTTCTTGACGTACCTGTAGTACTCGCTGCTCCATATCCCCTTCTCGCCGGTTCTCGGGTTCAATAGGTGCTTCCAGAGCCAGTCCACGCATATGATTGGGTGCCAGTACTGGTCGCAGACCGTGGGCTCCTTGGGCTCCTTGACGGTGATCTTAACGAATCCGCGGGCCACTCATATCACCCTGTGCCAGTGCCTGCTGAAGCCATCCATTACTATCGCGTCAGCGTCGTCGGGGTTGTGCTTTACCCCCAGCGCCAGCAGCACCCTCTGGACGGCCCTGGAGTGCCTCTCATACCTCTTGCTGAGCGATGATGACACGTCCCTGATCTTGCTCGCCTCTCTCTCGTAGTGCTGCACCAGGCCCCTCAGTATCGAGTCGGGCAGCACGTAGCCCGTGTAGTGCCTCAGCGCGTCCACGTCCTCCAGCGTCACGTCCACCACCGCTATCCTGTCCAGGAACTGGGAGGGCGGCATCACCCCGACCAATACGCTGTAGGCCTCCTCCCTGTCGCTCTTGGCCCCCCTGGTCACTATGTTCCCGGCGAAGAACATGTTGAGGAACTTGGTGACCTCCTGCAGCGGCGTGGCCACTCCCCTCGACCAGACCCCCTGCTCCATGCCGGTCAGGAACATCTCCAGGTCCTTCGAGATCCTCAGGGGCTGCTGGCTCCACTTCTCCACGCCGTCGAAGCCGACCCCGCTCCTGTAGTGCACCACGCCGGGGAACCCGTCCTTCGCGTTGTAGACCAGGTAGGCCAGTGACGGTGCCTCGCTGCAGTACGCCCAGTTGAACGCTATCCTGTTCCTCAGCATGAAGCTGCTCTTACCGGTCGCCGCCGGCGTGAGCTGCAGCGCGTAGACGGGTATCCCGTCGACCTTGAAGAGGCTGAGTATCCTCGGCAGCATCATCCGCAGCATCATCCTCTCGGGCACGTACCCGTAGCCCGCCACCAGCACCTTGAGCGGGCTCACGCCGCGCTCCTCGATTGCCCTCACGATCCTGGCTATGTCGTAGGAGCCCCCGTAGACCTTGTTGACGTGGCAGACCACCTTGCCCTTGGTGCTGAACACCATGACTCTGACCGGGTTCTGGGCTATCTCCCTGATCTCCTCCGGCTCGGGCAGGTCTACCAGCGTGCAGGTGATGGAGTTGCTGAGCTTCAGCAGCACCTCCCTGTTCCTTATGTCGAACTTGACGCTCTCGACGAGTGTTATGCAGTCCAGCATCCCGCGCTTCACCAGTATGCTCTTCGCCACTATGTCGTCGCGCCCCTTGAGCCACAGCTGCTCCCAGTCCCTCTCCCCCATTATCTCGAGGGGGACTCCCGGGGTGTAGGGCTTGAAGTAGTCGCCGAGGACCTCCCTCAGGCCCATCACATCACCCCGCTCACCTGCCTCCTGAACAAGCCCTTCACCTTCCTCTTCGCGTGGAGTGCCGTGAAGGTTATCATGGTGTTGCTGCTCGCCGACTGTTGGAACACCATCTCCATTAGCTCGTCCATGAGCCTGTCAAACTTCTCCGCGTCGAGCCTCCGGTGGAAGTACCCGGTGAGCGTGTCGAAGGCGTCGTCGCTCCTCCCGTAGTACAGCGCCACCGCGAGGAGGGCTATGAAGTTCCCCAGCGGCGCCAGCTGCTCCCTGAGCGGCAGGTGGCCGAACTCCTCCTCCAGTATCCTCAGTGCGTTGCTGAACGCCGCGCAGTACTCGGGATCCTGCCTACAGTTAGACTCGATCAAGAGCCTGTACTCCCGGAATATATTCAACTCCTCACCCATGCCGCCGACCCCCGTCCAGCAGGGATAAAAAAAAGGGTGTGTCTACGAGCGGGCTAGTCGCTAGCCGTCTTCAGCGCCTCGTAGCACGCCCTCACGTGCTCCTTGAAGAGCTCGACGCTCGGAGTCCTGCTGAACACCACCTCGACGCATATGTAGAACGCCTTCTCCTTATCCATCCCCGTCACCCCCGAGGAGCCTGGGTCTCAGCAGGTGCTTGTACACGTCCCTTATGACCCTGTCAACGTTGTCGATGATCTCCACTGGATCCATGTCTACGTGCAGGGCGTCTATCAGGTGGGCCTGAACGATGGTCGCCAGCTTGTCTATCAGCTCGTCGACCTTCTCAACGTCGACCCTGGGAATGGCTCTCACCCGACGTACTCAGCGTACTCTTCGAGCAGGCTGTTTATCTTTGCCACGGCGAGCTCGACCAGGTTCACTGCCTCGAGGTCGCTCCTCGCCTCCCCGCTCATCGCCGCGCTCATCAGCGCGTCGGCCAGTCCCTCGAGGAACTTCAGCTCCCGCCTGTGCTCCGGGAGCATGAGCCTCATGTGCGCCAGCGCCAGCTTGCTCCACTCGAGGAGGTGGGCGTCCTCCGGGGCCGCGGTCACGAGCGCGCTCGCGATGTCATTGAAGTCAACCGTGCTCCCGGGCCTCACCTGGCCGATCAGGTGCGTCCTGCCCCTGAGCGCCAGGTGGCGTATCCTGGCCGTGAATATCCACTTCAGCGAGGCGTTCCCGGTGTCGGGGCCTCTGATCGCCTTCACAATGGCCCTCACCTCCTCGTGCTCCACTAGGTCGGCCAGCCTGTCCAGGAGCTGCTCGGACACGAGTCCCACGCCCCCCGCCTAAAAAAAAGAGTGTTTGCGGCGGGTTAGTCGAGGACTATCCTCGGGAAGCCGCGCTCGTTGAAGGTCACTTCTATCTCCATTCCCTTGCGGAGCTCGCCGTACTTCCTCATGAGCGCCACAAGGTTACTGTTCCTTGATATGCTGTAGAGGAACGTCTGCCTGTACTCCACGCCCTCTATCTCGAACCACACCTGGATGGCTATCCTGTCCTTGTTCCTCGTGAACCTCTCCCTCACCTGGGGGTTCCTTATCCTCTCGATGTCCACTAAGTCCTTCAGCCTCCCCCTGACGATCCTCGTGATCCTAGCCTTGACGACGGTTCCCGGGGTGGGCACCGGTACCTTGACAACCTCCATCTCCTCGACGGGAACCTCGAGGTCACCCGTCTTCTTATCCTGCTTCTTGGGCATGGCACTCTCCCCCGCCCAGTGGGGATAAAAAAAAGAGCTGTGCCTAAGCGTGGCTTATTTCACCGCTAGGCAGTCGCCGTCAGTATTGTACGGATCGTAGGCCCACTCGCACTTCTCCCTCACTGGGCACCTGTCACACGTGATCCACTCCCACCTGATGCCCAGCTCCTTGAGCCTCCTAATCATCCTCTCCCTGAGATCCCCTAACACGGCTCCCACCTAGCTACATGGGTCTCAGCAGGGTGCTGGATGGGTGTCCGAGAGTGCTCCTCAGCACGTTGTACAGCGCGAGCGATGGCTTGACGCTATCATAGCTCTCGGAGATGTCGGTAAAGAGATCCCTCCACGCATTCACGAAGCAGACGGCGCACTCACCCGGTGCCATCAGCACCAGCAGCCCCGCCCTGCGCGATGCTAGGAAGGGCTTAACGGCTCTCACAAACCGCTTATACCCGCTTAGCGCGACGCGGTTCTCGAACCTCATCCTAGCCGTAAACGTTGATATCACGCCCATGGCTAACCGCCCACGTACCTGTCCATGAAGTCCACGACATCCTCCTCGGTCGGCAGCAGGTCGTACAGCCCCACGGCGTGCAGGCTCCTCAGGATGACGTAGAGGTGGTGCAACACGACCTCGCTGACACCCACGTTAGACTCAATGGCATCAAAGTGGGGCTTCAAGCTGGGCAACCTGGCTAGAACTGCACCCTTGAACTCGGAAAAGGACTTATATCTACGCGCCATGTCTGCGTCCCCCGCCCATCAACTAAAAAAAAGTAGAGTCACAGAAAAGGGAGCAGCATTGTGAGTGGGTCGAACCTGCGGAACGGGGACACGTAGTGCGGCACCGGCCTCTTCTCTGGAAAGCTACGGGAGTGGGTACTTGAGCATTTTCTCGACGACATCGCGTAACGATATCGGGTGAGCGAAGGGCACTTCTGCGTCGGGGACGATGAAGTACACGTGGAGCTCGGGGCTGTTGATGTCTAGAGGTTGGTCATTGACGTTGCCATTGATGTAGACGGCACTGCCCTTAATGTGTAAGATCTCCTGGTTGCTATTCTCAAGCAGCCAGTGCTCTCCCTCGGCGTCCCTCCATGTCTTTAGTATCCACTTTCTTGGTTTGCTGAAGATGGCAACATTGTCCATGACTACCCCAACATTCCATGGATAATCGTCTCTCAGACTGCTCTCCATGAAGCTCCTGACGGCCCTGTACGCGTGGGCTGGGACTCTTATCAGTCTCGGCTCCACTATCCTGGGCATGCTAATCCCCTAATTGAGTACCGCGACCCCCGTCCAGCGGGGATAAAAAAAAGTGAACTAGGGGTCGTGGCACACGGGGCACGGGAAGACTTTGATTACTTCGCGCCTCTCAGCGTCATACCAGTCTTCAGGCCTGGCGCAGGGAGTTTCTTCTAGCACTTGCTCGGCAGTACCCATGTGGTCGCAGTATAAAACCGTCTGGATATAGGGAACGGGCTTTAGAGTATCTGGATCTTTATACTTACCAACCACAACCCTCTTGAAGATTATACACAGACACATGTAGATCGCCCCCGTTAGAACCTCGAAAAAAAATATGCGCGTTAGGAGAGCTTGTCAAGGAGGGTGACAAGATAATAACTGTACGGCTTGACTCGTAGTGCGCGGTAGTACTGTACTAGCTTGTAGCTGTAGAGTTCGAGGAGTATGTTTATGTCATCTTCGTCAAGCCATTGACGTGCACTAGCAGTACGCCAGAACTTAATGCGGTCTCTGAGGTAGTGTATTCGCTGTCTAAGAGCTAGCTGGTCGATGGGTACGCTGCGGGTCAAAGCTCAATCACCACTCTCTCTCTTGGTTCAGCTCTCTGCTGTACCACGCGGAAGAACCTCACCCTGCCATTCTCACCCGTCAGTAGTTTCGCAAGCTCCTCTTTGTTTTGGCGTACGAAGTCCGCAAAGTCCAGCAGGGCCTCAAGGTCTTCGAGGTTGCTGATGGTGAACTTTACTGGAAAGCCGCCCCTAGCGGTTCTCACGTAGCGCACAAACTTCGTAACACTCACAAAGTATGCACTCGGATTCTCACGGTCGTTAGGCCTTAGCTCAATGCTTATACTAGGCGTTAGTGCAACCTGTATCTTCGGCGCCTCACCCAATTCACGCTTCTGTAGCTTTGTCGCAACCATGTTAACCTGCTGTTCGAGCTTCTCAAGAAGCTTCTCAACACCACCTATGCGTGCAAAAAAGCTCTCCTCTCTAACCCCCCCAGCGGGGGTTTTCTCACGCGCGTTTTTCTTCGCAGACATTTTGCCTCCCATTATTTAATTCTAAATGCCATGCCCATGAT
>QMWY01000019.1 GCA_003661865.1 Thermoprotei archaeon | reverse complement strand
GGCTGAGGGCTGGGGGCTGTAGGTGTGGGGCTGGGCTTAGGAGCCTGGGAGGAAGCTGTACCTGCTGCAGGTGTAGAGGGTGCCTGGGACACCGCCGGGATCTCGACCTCGAACTCCCTGCCGTTCACAACGACACTGTATCTCCTATCCCCAAGGGGGGTTACCCTTGCGCTGTACTCCCGGTCCCCGAGCCTGACCTTCACCTCGACGCTGCTCAAGATCCTTGTCCACCCCGGCGTGGGGATCGGGTGCTTGGGTAGAAAAAGGTAGCTGTGGAAGGGTGCCTACTCCTCAACGGGTACGAACTTCACCCCGTAGACTATTACCCCCTCATTCCCATCCTCGTAAACCCTCCTGAGAACAGCCTCGACAACCATACCCCTCCTCAGCTCCTCGGGCCTGGCATCGGCTATGGGGGCGAGCACGCGGGCACCGTTATCGAACTCTACGAGGCCTAGGATTATCGGGGCGTACCTCCTGAAGCCCTCAGGCACCGTGTACTCGACCGCCCATGTGAGGAGCCTGCCGCGCTCGGGAAGCCTGATCCTCTCCATATCCCGGGATCCACAGGCGGGGCACACAGTCTTCGGCGGATAGTAGACCCTACCGCACTTCCTACACCTGCTAGCCTCGAGCCTGTACCTGGTGCCACGCTCCCTCCAGATACGCGCAGGCGATATCCTCATGGTCTTCACCTCCTGAGGATTATGACTGATGTGGATGCGAGGACCCCACCCGTTGTCTGGGCGAGGCCAACCTCGGGGCTTGACGCCTTCACACCGGGGAACTCACCCCTCATCTGAAGGGCTATCTCGGCTACCTGGTAAACCCCCGTAGCCCCTACTGGGTGCCCACGGGCCTTAAGCCCCCCACTCAGGTTCACCTCGGGCCTATCGCCCTTGGCGAACGCCCCCTCCGCCACGAGCTTAGCGGCCTCACCGCGGGGGGCTAGGCCCAGGCCCTCAAGCGATAGCAGTCCTGTAATGGTGAACGCGTCGTGTACCTCGGCGATCTCGATGTCCTTGGGCTCCACGCCCGCCCTTCTATAAGCCTGCTCAGCCGCCTTGCGAACGCTGAGAGGATCTAGGATGTCGAACCTCGTGGAGACATCAACGCTGTCGCTGCCTAGCCCAACACCTGCGATCTCTACAGGTGCGTCGCTTAGCTTCCTAGCCACATCCTCCGACGCAAGCACCAGTGCTGCCGCTCCGTCGCCTATGGGTGCCGAGTCCAGGAGGGTTATGGGATCCGCGACAACCGGTGCCTTGAGCACATCGTCAAGGGTTATCCTGAAGCGCAGCTGCGCATAGGGGTTCTGGTACGCGTACTCATGCATCCTTACGGGCCACGCAGCCATCTCTTCACGGCTCGCTCCGTAGCTCTCCATGTAGAGCCTCATGGCTAGGGCGTTCAGCGCGGGGAAGCTCGCGCCGTACACAACCTCGTACTCAGCATCAGCCGCCTGGGCCAGCGCTGCTGAGACTGTCGGTGTGGGGTAGTCGCTCATCTTCTCAACCCCTCCTACGAGGACCACGTCGTAGAGCCCCGCCGCCACTAGGGTGTAGCCCATGGCAACGGCGAAGCCCCCGCTTCCACAAGCAGCCTCAACCTTGAGCGCCCCGACGCCGCGCAGCCCTATGTAGTCCGCTAGCAAGGCGCCTAGGTTATCCTGCTGGTAGAGCGAGCTGCTCAGCATGTTCCCCACGACTAGGGCCTGGGGGGAGGCTCCGCGTGCATCATCTATGGCCCTGAGCGCGGCCTCAGCGAACAGGCTCTTGAGGTCCTTGTCGAAGTGCCTGCCGATCCTCGTCATCCCCACGCCGACGACGAAGACCTTTCTCAAGAGCTACACCTGCCAACAACTGGTGGCTTGGCGGCGATATTTAAGGTGTTCGCCTTAGGGGAGCTACGGCTACTGCCTAAAGCTACACTATCTCCAACACCCTATGCCCGGTGAGCAGCACCAGCAGCGCCGCTACGCTTAGGAACGCCGCTACTAGGGAGTAGGGAGCTACGAGGCTCCTGAGCTCCACGTACCCCGAGCTGCTGAGCCTAAACCACGTGAACTCTATGTAGAGCCCCGTAGGGGCTCCATGGGCAACAACCCTTAGATAGGCCCTACCCTCACCCTCCTCAGCAACTCCGTAGGTATCGTACCTGATCCTCGCCTCGACGAATGTTCCGTAGGGGCTCCTATACCTCACCTCGCTAACGCCACCAGCCCTGCTAGGGTTGTAGAGGTAGCCCCGCTCCCACAGCCACTCAAGAAAACTCCTCGTATAGGCGTCTCCCATAGAGCCGACGACGCTGGGCTTCCTACCCGCTAGGCGCAGAGCCATGAGGGCATAGCCGCTTCCCCCACCAACGGGGTAGCGGTGCCCATCGAAGACCTTGTACATGGTGGTGCCGCCCTCCATGTACAGCACGTTGTAGCTCGATGTATCCCCGTAGTACCATACGAATAGCCCCGCCGCCGTACCTACCATGCTCAGTATTATGATAGATGCAACGAGCTTTGCCACGGGCCCTATGCTTGGCTTGTATATGTCCTCATAGCTGTACGCTATGAAGTCGAAGAATATGCCCGAGCGGGCCATGGATCTCAGTAGCTCTATCCTCCTCCTATCAGCAACGAGGGCGAGCACAGCCATCCCTGTTAGAAAGCCGCCCGCATGGGCAAATACAGCGACCGATAGCCCCATGCGAGCGTAGCCGTAGATCACCTGTGTTGCGAACCAGAAGAGGAGGAAGTACACGGCCTTGGTCGTGAAGCACAGCGGGAAGAAGAAGTAGAAGAAGCAGGCGCTCAGCGCGGTACCGGGGTAGAGGATCATGTAGGCGCCCAGAACCCCGCTGATCGCGCCCGATGCGCCTACAGCCGGTATAGCGAGAGCCTCAACACCTTGGAGAAGCGAGAACACTGTGTGGAAGATTGAGGCGCCTATACCCGATGCGAAGTAGAGTACCAGGAACCTCTTAGAGCCCAGGGCGCTCTCCACAGCCTTGCCGAAGATGTATAGGAAGTACATGTTGAAGAATATGTGGAATATGTCGGCGTGTATAAACATCGAGGTTACGTATCGGTAGAGCTGATCGGGCCTGAGCGCAAGAGCCGGTACGAATCCGCCTACGCTAACGAAGAAGTCGCTTGTCGACATGAAGAAGTTCCCGGCGCTCGTAACCAGGTACACAATAGCGTTGACGGCCACTATGGCTAGGGTGGCCTTACGCGTGTGAAGCCTTGCTATACCGTACCCTTCGTAGCCGGTGTCTACGGGTATGAACCCACTGCAGAAGCCTCGTGGACCCTTCCCGAACACCTCTACCCACTGAGATCACGTCTCAGCGAGGCAAACAATATAAAACTATATCTGAGCCCAGTCCTAGCTTCACCACGGTGATGATAAAGCGCCGGCTGAGGAGTGATGTAAGGTCGGAGTTCTGATCGCCGCGGGCCGTGATGTGAGCATCTCCTACCTGACTACGTGATGAGCGGCACAAGCGCTGAGCCCTCGGAGGTGTGCTAAGCTATGAGCAGCCTCTTGGCAAGCCCTACCTCCACAGCCCTCTTAGCTGCTGACCTGCTCCTAGTCCTCAGAATCACTGTATCGGCATCTAGCTCAATAACCTCGAACTTCTTCACAAGATCCCCAAGCAGCTTGAGCAGCTCCTTCCTAGCGGGTACGACGTAACGCCCCTCGGGATCCGGTCGCAGGTACTCAGCGATGCTGCGCCCCAAGCCCACCTCCCGATCCCCCGAGACGTGCTAAGGTCTAAAACCACTACCGCTACTCTAGGGTCGCGGGGGCTGAGGGTTGTATTACATAGGGATAGACATAGGAGCGACAAACACCCGTATAGCCGTTGCCGATGAGGGTGGAAGGATCCTGAAGAGGATCAGGTTCTCATCGCCTCACGAGGGTGATGAGAACACTGTGGCCGAGGTGATACTGGAGAAGCTTAGGAGCGAGTTCGCGCAGTACCTAGACAGGGTTAAGTCTGTAGGCATAGGGACTATAGGGCCTGTAGACCTCAGGAGGGGCATGGTTGTCAACACACCAAATCTCGGGATCCCCACCTTCCATCTCGTCAAGCCCCTATCGGAATCGCTGAAGAGACCCGTGTACATGCTCAACGACTGCGTAGCGGCTGTATGGGGGGAGAGGAGGTTTGGGGCTGCACGAGGGGTCGACAACGCGGTCTACATAACCATAAGCACGGGTATAGGCGGGGGTGTAATTGTTAACGGCGCCCTTCTCCTAGGCAAGGACGGGAACGCCCACGAGATCGGGCATATAGTCGTCGACTACAAGTACAGGCTTAGATGCGGCTGCGGAGGCTACGGGCACTGGGAGGGCTACGCATCGGGCTCCGGGATACCGAGGTTCGCCAAGTACATAGCGGAGAACGAGGAGCTGAGCCCCGAGGAGCAGAGGAGCCCCCTCTACGAGTTAGCGCTCGCCGGGGGGCTCAGGAGCGAGATCCTCTACCGCGAGGCGAGGAGGGGGGACGCCTTCGCGAAGAGGGTTGTGGAGGAGGTGACCAGGATAAACATCGCGGGCGTTGCAAGCGTCATAAACGTGTACGACCCCGAGGTCGTTACTATAGGGGGCAGCATAGCCCTTAGGAACCCGGACCTCGTTATAGAACCCATAGTGCGCGAAGCGCCCCGCAACGTAATCACCAGGGCGCCAAGGATAGAGGCGACGCCCCTAGGCGATGACGCGGTCCTCTACGGCGCGATCGCACTGGCCATGGAGCCCCCGGAGACCCTCCTCAGGATGCTACAACAGGCGATCTAAGTGCTTTGAGGAGGCCCTCATACCCCTCCGCCTCGATCAGCTTAACAGCGCTGTAGAGCTCTACACTGAAGAATAGGAGGTACTGCGGCGCCTCCGCAACCGTTACAACAACCCTGCTCAAGAGAGGCAGCGCTGCAGAGGCTGCCCCACCGATCCCGCTGAGCTTCATGAGCATCAGCTGCAGGGTTTCAAGGATTCCCAGCTGACCTGGGGTCACCATGGGGAGTACCCATACGATGCTGTAGAGCGTGTCGAAGAGCAGCACAGCGAGGGGAAGGGGGATTAGGAGCCCTATGCTCGCGGCCGTCAGGTACCCCGACGCTATGATAGCTATGCGCTCCAGCACCGCTACCGCCACGAGCACCCCCACCCATACGGGACTGAGCCTCGGTGCCTGCCCACCCCTCTCCACGAGCTCCCTAAGCCACCTAGGCGCGAACCTCTCGGAGAGCCTCGCTAGGCCGCGCCAGCTCCTCTCACCTCCAACGCCCGCTAGAAGCGCTGCATTTACAGCCACAACCCCCCAGGACGCCGCTACTAGAAGCGCTATAGCACCGCCTAGCCTTAGCAGGAGCGCCGCCGCAATACCTAGGGACGCCACGGCTAAGGATGCCGCTAGCCTCTGGAGAAGTACCGCTACTAGGGCGTGTCTAAGCGGAGCGCCGCCCCTCACAACCCCGTATATCTTCACGAGCTCTCCGAAGCCCCCGATAGGGACTACGTACTCCGTTCCTAGGGATGCGCACACAACCTTGTACGAGTACCTCTGCCTGATCCCCAGCCCTATAGCACGAGCAGCTAGGTAGAGCTCGAGGGAGTGGAGGTACGGAACGGCGAGCCTAACACCTATCGCCGCGGCGATGAGGAGGGGAGACGCGCTCAGCATGGCTGAGGCTAAGTTGCCGCATCCCGCTACCCTCGTTACCAATAGGTATGCTGCGAACCCCATAGCCGCTGCTACTAGAGGTCTTAGCAGCCTTCTACTCCTCGTCACAGCACCTCCTCGAAAGAACCGTAGATACTGCTGGTGGTATAAAGCTGTGGGGATAGGTGTGGCGACGAGGAGGCTACTGTTCAGGGGCGTGGATATAGAGCTGAGCATGTACCCCTCCTTCCTCTACCCCTTATTCAAGAAGAGGGGGCCAAGGCATTATGTAAAGGTGCTGGGCTACGGAGGAGGGGTTGAGCTGCGGCAGGTGGGGCGCCTAGCTGTTGAGGTGATCGCCCCCGCGGGCGTGGATGAGCTGTGGGCTAGGGCTGTTACGGGTGTGTGGCTCGATCCGGGCGAGCACCTGGATAGGCTAAGCGGCTATACCCGGATTATCGTGGAGCACCTGCTCAGGGCCTACCCCGGCTTAAGGATCGTGGCGTCTCCTAAGGACTGGGTGTACGTATTCATATCGGCGTTCCTATCGCGCAACACGGACTTCCATGTAAACACGGTCCGCTGGGTAAGGGGAATCGCAGGGCTATACGAGGACCCCCGAGATATCGTGGAGGACCCTGGGAGACTCGAGATTGTGGGGAGGAGCTACCAGCTCCTACAGCTCCCAGAGGCGCTGAGCCTCTTCCTCAGAATGGTTAGTCCCCAGGACTGCGCCAAGCCTGATAGGCTTAGGCGTAAGCTCCTCACGATCCCCTACGTAGGGCCTAAAGTCGCGGACTCGTATCTGCTCTTCGCATGCATGGCCAGCAGCGCCGTGCCCGTGGACAAGAACCTGCTGACCTTCCTAAGGCTGGTCGTAGGCGTTGAGGGCGTGGAGGCGCCTACTAAGGTCATGTGCATGCGCAGCTCATCATGCATAAACACCGTGTCCTGCCCCTACGCCTCTAGCTGCGCCGCCGCGGCTATGAAGAGGCTATTCGGCCCCTTAGCGGGATGGGTACAGACAGCCTCCTACCTACACGTGAAGAGGTGGTGCCGTAGGGGGCGGTGCAGCGGGTGCTTGCTAAGGGCTCTGTGCAGGCGGCGCGTCCTAGAGGAGCCCTAGGGACAGCTCGATCGCTGCTAAGAGCCTGGAGGTTACGGTCCACGTCTCGAGGACGCTGCGGTAGAGGGATACCGCTGTGGAGACGCTCCTCAGAACCTCGCTGCTGAAGGAGCCGTGGGGGAACCCCCCGATCACAACGGCTACACGAAGCCCTGCCCTCATAAGCCTGGCCAGGTTATCGGCAAGCACCCTGAGCCGGGTGAAGAACCCGTTCTCGTCAAGCAGCACGACCATGTCGGGGCTCAGCATCTCCACAAGGTTTCTGAACCCACGGGTGACCACCTTCATGAGCGCATTTGGGCCTGCAGGAGGTACGCGGCCCGTGCTCAGCAGCTGTTCCATAAGCCCCACGAACCTCAGGTAGTTCCGGGGTATGCGTGTTGAGGGCTCGACCTCTATAACTTCGCCAGTGTATGTATGGAGGTAGATCCGGAGGAGCCCCGCACGGTTTAGAGGGCTTGAGAGAGCCTCTAGTAGGAAGAAGTGCGCTATATCGGGTCTTCCGCGCTTATGCTTATCCCTGAGCACGGACATAGCATGGAAGTGGAAGGACTTGTCAAGCAGGACCCTCGAGGGATCCCTCCCCCTCCTCCTTGCATAGGCAACGACCTCTGGATGCCCCCTTATCCCCTCGGGAACCAGCTCTAGCGCTGCATCGGCGAGTATCAGGAAGAGCGGTTCAGTGCCGGTAGTCCGCATCACGCTGCTCCTCAGCGCAGAGCGCTTTCATCACAACCACCCTGCTTATATTCTTCAAACCCTATTAGTTATTGGCCCCTACCTAAGCGAGGTGGAGCTGTCGTTGGAGGAGCGCGGCGCCGAGAAGGTGTGTAGCGCCGAGGAGGTGATCGCAGCCCTTAGAAGCTTCGACACAGCCGAGGTGCTCGTTGAGGGAGGGGGTGAAGAGACTAAGGGGTTTGCGGAGTACGTGCTGAAGAGGGGTGGTGAGCCCGTAGCAGTTATCCTCCTAGACCGTGTTCGGGGCGAGATCCCGCAGGCGCGCATAAGGTGCGGTAAGGGGTGGCTTGTCTACGGGCTCGTCCCTCGTAGAAGCAGGGATGGGGTTCCCTACACTGAGTACTCATGGCTTATAATCGACACTGCAGGTGCTCAGAGACGCGCAGAGTTCGCATCCGAGGAGATCGCCGAGATTACAACAGCGCTGAAGGAGGCTGCGGAGAGGGTTTTGAAGGAGTGACAGCGGTAGTCCTCGGGTTATCCGAGGCGAAACGTTTTATAGATTTCTCGTGGTTACACTCAGCGGCACCCTGGCTAGTTAGGTGCTCACCATGCCTTTATTAGAGGTGAAAGACCTAAGAGTGTACTACTACACGCTCAAAGGGGTAGTCAAGGCCGTAGACAAGGTATCGTTCTCTGTAGAGAAGGGAGAGACCCTAGGACTTGCAGGAGAGTCGGGATGCGGCAAATCCACCCTAGGCTTCAGCCTCCTCAGGCTCGTCCCCCCGCCCGGAAGGATCGTGGGGGGCAAGATACTGTTCGAGGGTATGGACGTAACCGCTATGCCTGAGGATAAGCTTAGGAGGGAGTATAGGTGGAAGCGCGTAAGCATGATATTCCAAGGAGCTATGAACGCACTCAACCCTGTCAAGACCATAGGTGACCAGATAGCCGAGGCGATACTTGCCCACGAAGAGAACGTGACGAAGAGGGAGGCGCTCGAAAGGGCGGCGGAGCTCCTGAAGATGGTGGGGATCGAGCCCAGGAGGATCAGGAGCTATCCGCACGAGCTCTCGGGAGGTATGAAGCAGCGCGTCGTCATAGCAATGGCCCTAGCCCTCAACCCGCCGCTGGTGATAGCCGACGAGCCCACCACGGCACTCGATGTGGTGGTCCAGGCGCAGATAATGAACCTGCTTAAGAGGCTTAAGAAGGAGTATGGCATGTCTATGATCCTGATCAGCCACGACCTAGCCCTCATAGCGGAGATAGCCGATAAGGTAGCGATCATGTATGCGGGGAAGATCGTTGAGATCGGCACGGCTGAGCAGATATACAACAACCCGAAGCACCCATACACCCAGGGGCTCATAAGGAGCGTCCCCCGGCTACGCGGCGCCAAGAGGCTCGAGTGGATCCCAGGTCAGCCACCGGATCTTAGGAATCCACCGCCGGGCTGCCGCTTCGCCCCGAGGTGTCCATACGCAATGGATCGCTGTAGGCGCGAGGAGCCGCCGATGGTAGAGGTGGAGCCAGGCCACTGGGTAGCGTGCTGGCTATACGCAAAGAGGTAGTTTGGGGTGGTGATGCATGAGCCTAAGGGAGGAGATCGAGAAGCTCATAAAGGAGCAGCCGGTCAAGGGCGACGAGCTGCTAATAGCCCTGAACCTGAAGAAGTACTTCCCGGTTAGGAGGGGCCTAAGCGATATACTGAAGGGTAGGAGGCTCTACGTAAGGGCTGTTGACGGTATCAGCTTCGGGATCAAGGATGGCGAGGTGTTCTGCCTAGTAGGGGAGTCCGGCTGCGGTAAGACCACCACGGGCAGGACAATAATAGGGCTGACGCCGCCAACAGCCGGCTACCTACTCTACAGGCCCAGGCCCGAGATAGCCAAGCAGTTCAGGGACCTGGGCTTCGAACCCGTGTACAAGGACTACTTCCTGCTGAATGACCTATTCAGGAACAAGAAGGCCAATAAGCTGCTGAGGCGCGAGCTCCAGATAATATTCCAGGATCCGTACGGCTCCCTCAACCCCAGGTTCACCATATACTCTACCCTTGAAGAGCCCCTCGTGGTACACGGCATCGCCAGGACCTATGAGGAGAGGTTCCGCTACATATCCAAGGCGCTCGAAGACGTGAAGCTCACACCCCCTGAGGAGTTCATGAAGAGATACCCGCACCAGCTATCCGGTGGCCAGAGGCAGCGTGTTGTGATCGCAAGGGCCCTGATCCTCGACCCGAGGTTCATAGTGGCCGACGAGCCAGTGTCGATGCTCGACGTATCCATAAGGGCTGAGATCCTCCAGCTAATGCTCGAGCTCAAGGCTAGGAGGAACCTAACCTACCTCTTCATCACCCACGACCTGGCCATAGCCAGGCTCATCTGTAACAGGATCGCTGTGATGTACCTGGGCAAGATCGTTGAGATGGGGCCGGCGGACGAGATCATAGAGAAGCCGATACACCCCTACACAAAGGCCCTGGTAGCAGCGATCCCGGAGCCCGACCCCAGCAATAGGTTCAAGATCAGGGATCTGCCCATAAGGGGAGAGGTGCCGAGCGCCATAAACATACCGCCGGGCTGCAGGTTCCACCCGAGGTGCCCACACGCGTTCGATAAGTGCTCCAAGGAGGAGCCCCCACTGATCGAGGTGGAGCCGGGTCACTACGCAGCGTGCTGGCTCTACCACAAGTAGCGCCGCGCCCTAAGGCAGCTGCCTAAATAGGTTTTGGCCATAGACGGAAACTCATTTATACCTTGCCCCATCTCCCCTTCTACCTCGGGGTAGGACTCTTTGAGACATGACGACGTAGGCATAGTAGGGTGGGGGGTGTACATACCTCCTTATAGACTCAGGGCTTCTGAGATAGCCTCAGTCTGGGGGTTCACAGAGTCGGTGCCGAGGAACATATGGATAGAGGAGAAGGCTGTCGGGGGCATAGATGAGGATGCTGTAACCATAGGGTACAGGGCTGCTAAGTACGCCCTGGCCCGCGGCGGTGTCGATCCTAGTGAGGTAGACGCTGTTTTCGTAGGTAGCGAGTCCAAGCCCTACGCAGTCAAGCCCAGCGCAACCATAATAGCGGAGGCCCTTGGGATACAGCCCAAGAGGCTTACCAGTGACCTAGAGTTCGCATGTCGGGCAGCGGGCGAGGCTATAAGGATAAGCATCTCGCTTGTCAAGAGCGGTATGGCTAGGTACGCCCTAGCCATAGGCGCCGATACCGCTCAGGCAAGCCCGGGAGACGTCCTTGAGCTAACCGCGAGTAGTGGTGGAGCAGCCTACCTGATAGGGCCGGCGGGCTCCTCCGTCGCCGTGATCGAGGGCAGTGTCACCTACACGACGGATACCCCCGATTTCTGGAGGCGTGAAGGGGTTCCGTACCCACGCCATGGAGAGGGATTCACGGGTGAGCCGGCGTACTTCCACCACATAGTATCGGCTGCAAAGCTCCTAATGGAGGAGCTAGGGCTGAGGCCCAGTGACTTCGACTACGCGGTGTTCCACCAGCCCAACGGGAAGTTCCCGATACGTGCTGGTAGGAAGCTCGGGTTCCCCAAGGAGAAGATCCTTCCAGGCCTCGTAACGCCCTATATAGGGAACACCTACAACGGCTCTGCGCTTATAGGCCTAGCCCGTGTTCTTGAGCATGCCAAGCCTGGCCAGAGGATCCTCCTGACAACATTCGGAAGCGGCGCGGGGAGCGATGCGATGAGCATAGTTGTTAGGGATGGTATAGAGGAGAGGGTTCGTAGAGCCCCCACCGTTGATAAGCTGCTCGAGCGGAAGAGGTACATAACCTACGCCGAGTACGCCAAGATGAGGAGGCTCATCATGCACTACAGGCTCTAGGCTACATAGCCCAGCGGGTCTTCCGGTTGTGAACGGGTCTCGTAACGACATCGAGCACTTCGTTGCCGCGCTCCTCCGGGGCGCT
>QMWY01000018.1 GCA_003661865.1 Thermoprotei archaeon | reverse complement strand
TTACATCCCTAGGCTCGGCCTTCTCAATATCTTCGGGTCTTATGCCTCGCTTTCTAAGCTCATCTCTTATCTCTAGAAGGCGCAGTAGACGCCTAACCTCGTTCTCAATGACTTTCGGTATCAGTTCTAACTTCTGTACCCCCTTGATCTCGATCTTAGGCGTACCCTTTATCGAGATGTTTATGTCCTGCCTTATAGTGCCGATGCCGCGCTTAACCTTACCCGTAAGCCTCATGAGAAGCCCTATCTTCTCAGCAACTCTCCGTGCCTGCTCAGGGCTCCTTATATCTGGAGCTGTCGAGATTTCTATCAGCGGTATGCCCAGCCTATCTAAGCTATACACAACAACTCCGTCGCGTTCATCGATCTTGCGTGCCGCATCCTCCTCAAGTGCTATGGTCTGTATACCGACGCGCCCCTCCTCATCTTCTACGAAGCCCCCAATAGCTACTATTGCAGTACGCTGGAAGCCTGCTGTGTTAGAGCCGTCTATAACGATCTTACGCATAACGTGGATCTCGTCAACAATGTTCGCGTTGAGAGCCTTAGCTATGGCAAGCGCTATGAGCAGCGCCTCCCTATTCATCTCATGAGGTGGCTCCTCATCAAGCTCGACAAGGCAGGATGCCTGGGGAGGTGCTACGTACTCAAAAACCCTTCTTCGCCTCTCCTCAAATGCCGCTGCCTCATCAACCTCTCCTAGCTCGCTACGCGTAGCCCTTAGGAACCTGATGAACCTCGGTGCTTTTCTAAGCTCCTCATCGGACACCAGCTTAGTTGGACAGTTGCAGAATAGTTTATGGGCTGTGTCTAGCTGCTGATGGATCTCAAAACCTACTCTCAGCCCTATTGCCTCGTAATCTATATCCTTAGCCATCCCTATCACCTATGCCACGTGGGGTAGAGGTCGGGTGTGTGGACAGGGTTTATTTCATTGACGAAGTTCCTCAGCATCATTAGGCGCACCTCCTTAAGGTCGCGAGTCTGAGCAAGTACCCAGCTCAACTTTACGTAGGCTACCTCTGGCAGCATATCCTCTCCAGGGATAACACCCATACGTAGCAGCTCCCTACCTGTGGTATAGACGTTCATATTGACCCTTCCGAAAAGAGTTTGTGTGGTCATTACGACGGCTACGCCGCTTTCAATGGCTCTCTCAATAGCTTTGTGCGCGTAAACGCCTATGTGTCCGAGGCCTGTACCTTCTAACACGATTCCGTGGAACCCCTTATCGACAAGGTAATCAATGATCTCTGCCTGGAACCCCGGGTAAGCCTTTAAGAGCACAACCCTGTCGTCAAATCTCGGCTGAACGATCATGTCGTCAGGGCTTCTTGATCTCGGGATGTAGCGCTTGTTTAAGATCTCGATCCTGCGGTTTACAGGGTCTATGCGGGCTATTGGGAGGTCGTTTATGCTCTGAAACGCGTCCCTCCTGCTACTATGCATCTTCCTAACCTTCACGCCTCGATGTACTAAGAGTTCATTATCGCTAGGTGTCGAGTGCATGCACACCGTAACCTCACCTATAGGTAGCCTCGAAGCTGCTAGAACAGCTCCTACAATGTTCAGCGCAGAATCTGTACTAGGCCTATCACTGCTTCTCTGAGAGCCTACCAGTACCACTGTAACGGGGAGATTTCTCAACGCAAATGCTAATGCGCTTGCAGTGTAAGACATGGTATCGGTTCCGTGAGGCACTACCACACCATCTACGCCGCTACGTATAACCTTAGCAACGTGCTCCGCAATCGATGTCCAGTGTGAGGGGGTCATGTTCTCGCTTAGGAGGCTGAAGAGAACCTCTGCATCTATACTAGCGATCTCGCCGAGCTCGGGTATGAGCTCAAGCAGCTCCTCAGGAGTGAGCGCGGGTCTTACAGCGCCGGTCTCATACTCTACCTTGCTAGCTATTGTTCCGCCGGTGCTGATTATCTTAACTAAGGGTCTGCCCTTATGCGCTACGGTTCTAGGTGGAGGTGTTACTGCCTTTACCACCCGCTCCTCAATAACCTCAATCGTTGTCCCCTCATCTACTGAGACTCCTATGTTGTACCCGTTGTCGAGCTTCACCACTATTACGTTGGGAGAGCTGAAGGAGTGCCGTGGCATGATAAGACCTTCAACCACTACACCACTCGGCTTAACTATGCGCACTCTCGCCCCTACTTGAGCACCTTTCCTCTCTAGAAGGTCTCGCACCTTACCACTATATCCGGGCAGGGGATCCTCACTGCTCAAGACTCTCCACTCCGGGTGTAGTAGGCGGTTCGTGATGCGAGTAGTAAGTAAAAATGTGGCTTAGCCGTGCTAGCCTTTGCGAGCCTTAATCGATGATGGAGGTACCACTGGTGGAACTGGTAGCCCCTGTGCCTTCCTCTGCCTTATCCAATACTCCCTCCTGTTACGGACGCGTGGCACTAGGTTCCTCTTGGGCTTAGCTGGGATCTTCGGGGTCTGGTTCCTCACCTTACCTGCCTTAGTTAGCGAGCCGTGTGAGGGCATAGTATGTCACCCTAGACTTCCTGAAACGCACTAACGCTTAGGGCGATATATAAACAGATTGCGCTGTGGAGGTTGTGCCGCGCCTAAGGGCTATGGCGAACTGCATACAACAATTATATATGGGGTGGTGCAGAGAGGAGGACGGATCTAGGTGTATAAGGGATGATAAGGCTCTACATAGCGGATACGTTGATAGGGTCGTTCGCCCTAGATGAGAAGGGGGAGATAGTACTAAGCGTGCTTAATCCTAGGGATATAGGTAAGCTCGTTGAGGAGCTAACGAATCTAGAGGCGGGTAAGCCTCATACAAGCCTGCAGAAGCTCGTTGAGGAGCTCGTAGCGAAGTTCAAGCCTGAAGATACGGTTATTGTGATAGAGGACCCCGACCTTGGAAGGGTGTTCACAGAGAAGGGGTTCAAAGTAGAGGTTGTGGCAGGTCCAGAGCCCGTAGTGATGTTTAGGGAGAAGCTTCCCCAGGTGGCAGTGAAGCTAGAGTTCGTAAAGTCGGAGGACGAATACAAGGAGTTCGTCCATAGGCTTGGCGTAGAGCTTACCCGGAGGAAGCTGCGTGGGTATGCTCAGAAGCGTGACCTCCTAGCGATACAGGCTATAAGAGCAATAGATGACATAGACAAGACCCTTAACCTCTTCGCGGCGCGCCTACGGGAGTGGTACAGCATACACTTCCCTGAGCTCGACGACCTGGTCCGGGAGCATGAGGAGTACGCCAGGATAGTGGCCGAGATCGGGCTTAGGGAATCGATGGACGTCGAAACCCTGAAGAAGCTCGGTATATCGGAGGGCAAGGCGAAGCGCATAGCTGAGATGGCTAAGAAGAGTATTGGCGCTGACCTGTCGGAGATGGATATAAAGATGCTCCAGAAGTTCGCGGGTATCTGGCTAGACCTGCATAGCCTGAGGCAGGAGCTTACAGAGTACGTAGCTCATGTGATGCGTGAGGTCGCGCCTAACATAACAGCACTGGTAGGACCCCTACTTGGTGCAAGGCTATTGAGTCTAGCGGGCAGTCTAGAAGAGCTTGCAAAGCTCCCCGCTAGTACGATACAGGTTCTGGGTGCCGAGAAGGCGCTCTTCAGAGCATTGAGGACAGGCGGTAAGCCGCCTAAGCACGGCGTGATCTTCCAGTTCCCCGAGATAAGGCGCTCGCCTAGGTGGCAGCGTGGAAAGATCGCCCGTGCACTAGCTACGAAGCTCGCCATAGCTGCTAAGGTCGACTTCTTCACGGGTAGGTACGTAGGTGATGAACTGAGGAAGAAGCTTATGGAGAGGATTGAGGAGATAAAGAAGCTGTATCCGAAGCCGCCGAAGCGCGAGGAGAAAGAGAGAAGAGAGCGGAGACCTAGAAGGAGAAGGAGGAGAAGGAGGTGAGGCTCCCGTGTCGACCGTGACAAAGATATACGAGCATCCGCGGTACAAGAACGTCTACATAGTCGAGCTTGAGGATGGCACAGCCAAGCTAGCAACGAGGAATCTGGTGCCGGGTCGCAGGGTCTACGGTGAGCACCTCTACAAGTGGGAGGGGGTCGAGTACCGGGAGTGGAATGCGTATAGAAGTAAGCTAGCAGCGGCCTTGGTCAAGGGACTAAAGGAGCTACCCGTGAAGGAGGGTCAGAGGATCCTCTATCTAGGCGCGGGCTCAGGTACTACCATAAGCCACATATCCGATATCATAGGTCTCAAGGGTCGGGTGTACGGTGTTGAGTTCGCGCCTAGGGTCATAAGAGAGCTTGTAGTTGTAGCCGATGAGAGGCCAAACCTCATACCCATACTAGGGGACGCGCGAATACCGCGGAAGTACAGGTACCTAGTAGAGACTGTTGATGGGCTGTATGCAGATGTTGCACAGCCCGAGCAGGCGTCTCTAGTAGCCGATAACGCAGATATGTTCCTAAAGGATGGGGGCTGGCTGCTACTAGCGATAAAGGCGCGCAGCATTGATGTCACAGCTGAGCCTAGCGAGGTCTATAAGCGAGAGATAGACACCCTTAAGGCTCGCGGCTTCGAGATCATAGACGTTGTCCACCTAGAGCCCTTTGACCGCGACCATGCAATGGTGTATGCAATATACCATCGCAAGAAGTGAATGTTGAGCAAAGCTTATTTTAGCTAGCTATGCTAACTCTTTTAAACAGAGATGGGTATGAGGAAGAGTAGAGTGTCTATAAAGCAGTACCAAGAGATGATCGCGAGAGTACTCAGCGCACTAAGAGAGAGGTTTAGAGAGGTAATTAGGATAGAATATCCTGAGAGCTACGCAAAGAGGGCCGTAGACTTTGTTGTTGAGGATAGGGGCGTGCTTAAGGTATATCCCAGTATGCCATCCAAACACTCATGCATAGAGGATCTGCGTAGGATCGCGCGAATACTGGGGCTATCAGCAGTTGTAGTAACCAACAGGATCGAGGAGCGCGAAACAATAGATGAGGTTGTGCATCTGAGGTACGGTGTTAAGGTAGTGAATGAGAAGACATTCTCCATGTACCTAAGAGGGCTCAAGGTATTTGTCTACGAGTATAGAGGCTCGCTGTACACCCATATAGATGGGTGCAAGCTAAGGGAGCTCAGACTTAAGCATAGGCTCAGCCTGGGTGAGCTCGCGGGTATTCTAGGAATCAGCAGGAAGGCGCTTTACCAGCATGAGCAGGGCAAGATGGATATGAGTATAGAGACTGCCGAGAGGCTTATAGAGGCTTTTCCTGAGGATGCTGAGGAGGTCTTCAATTCGATAAACTTGTTCTCAACCGAGATCGTGCATGAGAAGGGGGAGGCAGAGGCTGTGCCAAGGACTGAGAGCGAGGCTAAGGTCATATCGACGCTAACGAGGGAGGGTGCAGAGGTGGCGGTTCTTAACTACTCACCGCCGGATATGATCGCCAAGGTTGGCGAGAATAAGCTGCTTATAGTAAGCGACAACGTTAGGCGGCTTGAAGAGAGGGTTAAGAAGCTGGAGGCTGTAGAGAAGATGAGTACGGCCATAAACGCTCTTGCCATAGCTGTGGGGCGCGAACGTGAACTAAGCAAAGACTTCGACCAGATACAGTTCGTTGAGCCGGCTAGGCTAAGGAACATGCTTCACGACCTTGTGAGGAGCTCTAGGGCGTGACTAGTGTTGTACGTACTACTAACGGGTAGGCCAGGTATAGGCAAGACAACCGTGTTTATGAGGGTATTGAGTAGGTTAAAAGAGAAGGGGGTGCGCATAGCTGGGTTCATGTGCCCTGAGGTACGTGAGGGTAGAGCGAGGGTAGGTTTCAAGATAGTAGATATAAGGACCGGCAAGTGGGCATGGCTCGCCTTACGCTCGGATAAGGCTGTAGAGATGGGTAAGTCGGGCAGTTTAAGGATAGGTAGGTATATCGTTATAGAGGATGAAGCGCTATCCGTTGGGCTTGGAGCTCTCGAGGGGCTGAGAGAAGTTGATGTGCTGGCGATAGATGAGCTAGGTCCTATGGAGCTGTCTATAGAGGCGCTTCGGCGTAGGATCAGTGAGGCTATATCTGAGGTTGGGAGGGGTATCCTAGTAGTTCATCGCTCGTTCAGAGATCAGCTCCTCTGGAGCGCTATTAAGAAGCATGGTTACAGGTTATACCAGGTAACGCTTAACAATAGAGATTCTCTTCCATCGGTTATAGCAGAGATGCTGCTTTCCTCACTAAGCGGCTGATTGCTATGGCTGATGAAGAGTTCGTTATCCGTAGGGAAGGGCTTGCACGGGTACTGGTACCTAACCCAGAACTGTATAGGAGAAGCGATGGGAGCTACGAGCCTGCATGGGCGCCTGTATTCTACAACCCCGCTATGGTTAGCAATAGGGACTCGACGATACTTATCCTCAACGCTGTTGGTACCAGGTTTAGGGTAGTTGCGGATAGCCTGGCAGGCACCGGTGTACGTGGTATAAGGATAGCCCTAGAAGTTCCTGCGGTAGATAAGGTCTTCATAAACGACATAGATCCTCGTGCCCACCAGCTGATAAAAATGAATGTGGAGTTGAACCCCGATGCAAAGCTAAGGGTAGTAGCAACGCGTATGGATGCAAATGAGCTTCACGGTATGCTTAGAAGGATCGGTATGAGGCCTGATTACGTTGATGTAGATCCCTATGGAAGCCCCGCGCCATTTACTTTCACAGCCCTCTACACTGTGAGGATTGGCGGTATAGTAGGTTTCACAGCAACGGATCTTGCTCCCCTAGGAGGAAAGTACCCTCTTAAAAGCCTTAGGAGATACCATTCATACGTTATGAAGACGGACTTCGGTAAGGAGCTAGCCATAAGGAACCTACTGGGCTTCATTGCGAGAACCGCTGGGATTATAGACAGGGCTGTAGAACCCCTGCTCGCATACCAGCATAGACACTACATAAGGATCTTTGTAAGGGTGTATTCGGGTGCTAAGAGAAGCCTAGAGATGTTCTCAAGGAAGATCGGTTACATAGAGTACTGCCCCCGCTGCGGCTTTAGAAGGGTTGTGCAAGGAATAACTACTCCTAGCGGTGGAGGACGCTGTCCTATCTGCGGTGCGAGAACAGTTCTCCTAGGCCCCCTATGGGTCTCAAACCTCGCAGATAGAGACGTTGTCGATAAGTCTCTAAGCCTTGCTGAGAAGCTCGAGTGGCTAAGCTCTAGGGAGGAGCTGAAGATTATCCTAGAGAGCATTAAGAGAGAGGACGCTATAGAGGTGCCATACTTTCGCGTGAGTAAGGTGGCGAGCTACCTCAAGGTTAACATGCCTAAGGTTACGCAGGTTATTGAGTGCCTTAGAGATATGGGTTTCTCAGCTGTTAGGAGTTACATGGAGCCCGACGCTGTGAGAAGCGATGCGGATTATAGAAGCATTAACAAATGCATTGAGGAGTTAGGTAAGAGAGGTTCGTAGAGTAAAGCTATAGCGTCCCCCCATTTCTCCTGAATCTCTCTACCAGCTGCTGTATGTAGCGTGTTAAGTATGGGCAGTGGCTGGGGCTGAAGTAGTTGCCCTCGTTGCACCTCTCGAGCTCCTTACACGTGAAGCAGGGGATCTCCAGGACCATATCGAGCTTCAACGGGATCTTTATGGTCTGTATAGGGCTTAGCACAGCCTCGAGCAGATATGTCGAGCGGCTATTCTGCTTAACGGGCTGCCTTCGCACTAGCCCCTTCCTTACTAAGCGTAGGACTAACCGGGCTATCTGCCTAGAATCGTAGTTCTTAAGCTCCTCAAATTCCCTAAGCTTGGATTGTAGGACACCGCCATTCTTTATAGTCTCTCTCTTTATCACCTCATACACTGCTTGCTCATCAGCCGTTAGGGATACGGGTCCTCTAACCGAGCTCAACCCGCTACACCACTGCGATACTACTCGTTTGCTGCAGTGGGGGGATCCGGAGAATAGTTACGGGTTTGAAGCTAATAAGCAGTAGATAGCATGTAATTCGAGCTCCGTCAAGAAGCTCTAAGGGAAAAAGACTGTGTAAAGTAATGTTTTAGCATGCTTTAGATGTAATATTTAGACCTTTACCTCTATAACTAGTTTATCAATTATATCCCTGTACCTATTCCTTATGGTAACCTCGGTAACCTGTGCAGCTTCAGCCACCTCCTTCTGTGTGCGCTTCTCATTCATAATTATCGACGCTATGTAGATCGATGCTGCTGCTATGCCCACCGGGTCCTTACCCTCGGTGAACCCTCTGCGTTTGAGTACATCAACGATCTTCGATGCGAGGAGCTGTACGTCTTGACTTAGCCCGAGCTTTGCTGCTATGCCCGGTATATATCTGCGTGGATCGATGAGGGCTATGGCCTTGTTACCTAGGGCTAGGCTTATCTCGGCACGGACGCGCCAGTACTCGTCGCTTGATACGTTGAGGAGTTTGAGGACCTCTATATGCCTTACAGGGATCCCGTGCTTACGTAGAGCAATCACTATTGAAGCAGCGACGTATGCGTTTATCTTATTCTTCTTAACAGTTAGCGTATCGAATATCCTTCTTATGAGTAGACCTGCCGTCTCCTTAACGACCTCAGGGGTCCTTAGTATAGCGCATATACGGTTCATGGTTGCTAGGGCTTCAACAAGCTTCTTATCCTTCTTCGAAACCCTCATCTTCTTATGGATGTAGCGTAGCCTCACCATCTTAGAATGCTCACGGTACCTCCTCCTGGATAGGTCTATGTCGGTGCTTAAGCCATGGTCGTGCACTTTGTACGTGTGTGCAGACCCTGTTCTCGATCTCCTGAGCCACTCATCGTAGTTGTAGGCTCTCCACTCAGGCGAGGTTACGGCTAGGTGCTCAGCTATCACCTCTCCGCTATCCACGCAGATCTGCTCTCCACGTTCAGCATCAAAGATTACGTGCTCAGGATCGCAGCTCAGCAGCGATCACCTCCTACTCCGCCTTCCCCTCCTCCCCTTCCTTCTGCTCATTACACGGTAGAACAGGACTGTTGATGGTGATACTAAGCTAAGCTTTGATGGGCTCAAGGGCTTCACAACTATATACGGCGAATCCACGCGCCCGATTATGTCAACGACCCTTCCTATGGCCTCGCCATCAGCGCCCACAACTATCGAACCTAAGGGGGGTAATGTACTCGGGTCACTACTCCTTACCACGATTAGGTTAGATGGTGTTATGTGGAGTACTGTGCCCAGCTTACGCATTTTTAAGCACCGGGGCGTGTATCGAGGCTAAAGCCAGTACCTTATTTTTAGTTTCCCCCAAGACTTAAGTTGACAGCTGGGTATTATCGTGTATCCTTTGCCTACTGCTATGCCACGGCTCTAATGGGGTGTTTAAAGGTGCTTATGCATAAGGTTATGGCGTGTAACTAGGCGCAGCATTTTTAGCTTGTTGGAACCCTTCCCTGAAGCTCTAGCAGAGCCTTAGCTATGAGTTTGATGAGTACGATCTTCTTGCCTTCGAACACAGCGATCACCTTACCCCTATGTCTGTACCAGGTACGGGGGTATAGCCCATCCTCGCTTCTGCACTCTATACCCAGCTTTCTACATGCAGCGAGTATGCTATTGACATCCGGGTTCTCGATCGCAAACTCTTTAGGAACGCGCCTACCTAGCCTTCGTGGAAGAGACCTATCGAAGTAGGCAGGCCACAAAACGTACTCCTTCTGCTGTGGCAGGGTTCTTACCTCAGTAGGACGGCGTTTACAACCCCGTCCTGCCCGGGCCTAGATGTTACGACGGCTTTGCCTAACTCCGTCAGTATCACAGACCCCTTCACTATTATGCCTCTTCGCGCGAACTCGCGGTTAGCAGGTGTTTCAAGCACTCGCAGTATCTTAACCTTCTTACCCTCTCCTGTCTCGGGATCAACGACATTTGCATAGGCGGTGCGCTTCAGCCTTATCTTGATATTCCCGCCCCGTACGCGTATTACCTCGCGCTTATCAACGTTGTCTAGTGTTGTTTCCGTAGGATAGCGCCCCAGCTCGTATTTTCTACGCTTCCTATGAGGTCTCTTCCTACCACCCGTGATCTTCTTAAGGTCGTTGCCCTGGTAGATAGCCATAGCCCTAGCCCGCCTCCACAGTCTATTAGAGGAGGGTTATAAGCCTTTAAAGGAGGCTAAGCGGTATGTAGGTCATAGGTGTGACATGCTTAGAAGAGGAGTTGACATCGCGTTCAAGATCGCTACCCTTCCCGGAGTCAACCGTTTAGCAAGAGCACTGCTTTCACTAGTGTACAAGCTATACGAGGAGTGGTTGTGGAGGCAGATAAGGGATGGACCTATCCCGCAGCACGTAGCTATAATACCCGATGGCAATAGGAGATGGGCTCGTAGAAGGGGGCTTATGACCAGTGATGGCCATGTGCACGGGTACGAGAGGCTCAAGGAGGTCCTCAAGTGGCTACTTGAGCTAGGGGTCAGGGCTATTACAGTCTATGCAATGTCTAACGAGAACTGCCTATACAGGCCGCCAGAGGAGCGTATACGACTATTCAAGCTTATCAAGAGAGGTCTCAGGGAACTGCTAGAAGATAGGGATGGCATTATCTCACGTTACAAGGTCCGGGTTAAGGTTTTCGGCAGGCTAGAGCTCGTACCTAGCGAGGTGTCAGAGCTCGCCAGAATGCTTGAGGATAAGACGCGCCTATACAGCGATAGGTTCTTAAATATAGCCCTCTGCTATGGTGGGAGGCAGGAGATAGTCGATGCTGTAAGACGCGTAGCGCTAGACGTCAAGAACGGGCTGCTGAGCCCTGAGGAGATAGATGAAGAGGTGTTCAGCAAGTACCTATACACAGCGCATATGAGCGAGATAGCGGATCCCGACCTAGTGATAAGGACATCAGGTGAGTTCAGGATAAGCAACTTCCTCCTCTGGCAGTCGGCATACAGCGAGTTCTACTTCTGCGACGTATACTGGCCGGATTTCAGAAGGATAGATCTGTGGAGGGCTATAAGATCCTATCAGAAGAGAGAGCGAAGGTTTGGGAGGTAGGTGAAGCCTCACGACGCTTCTTCTTACTAAGCTCTCGAACCGCTAGCTCAGCTGACACCGTTAAGACTATTATAGCTACTATCAGCAACGAGCTCGCGAAGCCATGCCTGATGAGCTCGCTCATCGCTATAGGTCTCTGGGCAGAGGTCAGCGTGATCATATAGCTAAACTCTTGTAGGAGCATATATAGCAGCACTATGTCTATCAGTAGCGCTACGTAGAACAGTACCCTGTAGCTGCCGCGTACTATCGCCCCCACAACCTTAGACAGCACAGGTATTGCCGATGCCATTAGGTATAGGTATGAGTAGTTCTTCAACACGCTGGCCACGGCGATGCTTAAGCTCGAACCCTGCTGCAGGTGCACGTAGAAGTCCATGGCGGTGAAGCTTATGGCTGCGAGGAGGGTTATCACTATCAACCCCGTTAGCAGTAGCTTCGCGGGTCTACGGGATAGGCGCGATATATAGGTGTCTAGGT
>QMWY01000017.1 GCA_003661865.1 Thermoprotei archaeon | reverse complement strand
GTCCTGAGCTACGTTCTCGATAAGGGGCTCGATGGGCTGCCCCTGATTGCTGTGGGCGATTCCCACAACGATGTAGAGCTGTTTAAGGTCAGCGACTACTCAATAGCGTTCTGCCCTGTTGACAGCGATGTTGCCTCCGAGGCCGACCGCGTGATCGATGAGTGCAGGGTTAATGAGCTGATCGAAGAGGTTCTGCGCTTCATCAACACAACCTATAAAAGCCGTTCAATGCAGGTATACTCGCATCCAGGTGTGTGCAATGGCATCTAGGTTCAGGCTGGGACTACCGACAAGAGTTGAGGAGAGGTACGACGTAGTTATAGTAGGTGCGGGTCCTGCAGGTCTAACAGCAGCCCTGTACGCCGCTAGGTACGGCTTGAAGACCGTGGTGGTGTCGAAAGATATAGGTGGGCAGATGGCCATAGCGCCCTTAGTGGATGACTATCCCGCAGTTCCCGAGGTCACGGGTACGAAGCTCGCCGAGCTATTCTCCAGCCATGCAAGGAAGTATGGCGTACCTATACACCTGGACGAAGTGGTCAAGCTATACAGGAAAGGTGAGCTGTGGTGCGCCGAGACCATAAGTGCCAAGAGGTTCTGCGGTTACGCCCTCATCCTAGCTGTGGGGAGCGTTAAGCGCAAGCTCAATGTTCCTGGAGAGGACAGGCTTGCGGGGCGTGGGGTTTCTTACTGCACGACATGCGACGGCCCCATGTTCAAGGACAAGGTCGTGGCGGTTGTCGGAGGAGGGAACTCGGCACTTGTATCAGCCCTCTACCTAACGAACATCGCTAGGAAGATCTACCTGATCCACAGGCGCGATACCTTCAGGGCATTCCCCATCTACGTGGAGAGCGTTATAAAGCACCCGAAGATCGAGTTGGTGCTCAACAGCGTGGTTGTTGAGCTTCTGGGCGAGAGGAAGCTAGAGGCGGTGAGGGTGCGCAACGTAAAGACCGGGGAGGTCAGGGAGATCAGGGTCGAGGGCCTGTTCGTAGAGATAGGGTCTGATCCGCCGACCCGCCTCTTCAAACAAGTAGGTATAGAGACGGATGAGAACGGCTATGCAAAGGTGAACCCCGATCAGAGCACAAATGTCGAGGGCGTGTTCGTTGCAGGCGACGCCGCTGGGGGGCCCTACAAGTACAGGTTCGAGCAGATAGTGACCGCGGCTGCAGAGGGAGCTAAGGCAGCCGACGCCGCATTTAAGTACGTCCTCAAGTTCAAGAAGCCTTCTTAACCTTCGAGATCACGGAGATCCCCTCTATACGCGTGTACGGGTACTGCCCTGCCTCATCCTTCTCGTACTTCTTAACCATGTCCCACACGTTGAGCAGCGCTAGTGCCACAGCGGTTAACGCCTCCATCTCTACACCTGTCCTCTCACGCGTCCTGACAACAACCTCTACGCACAGCTCATCGTCCCGGATATCTACGTCCGCACCCACATAGGTTATGGCTATCGGGTGGCATAGTGGGAGGAGCTCCCACGTCTTCTTAGCCCCCTGGATCGCCACAACCTTCGTTACCTGGATCACGTCCCCCTTCTCAACCTCGCCCCGCCTAATCCTCTCGATGGTCTCTCTCCGGAGCCTGATGCAGCCACGTGCCCTTGCCTCTCTGTAGACGACCTCCTTACCCGTCACATCAACCATGCTCATGCTCCCACCCGCCGCAGTGCCTAAGCGCCTCTTCGAGAAATATGTTGAGCCTCAGCTCCCGGTTAAGGGTGGTTTCGAAGCCGTGGCCGGGGTACAGGAGGGTGTTGCGTGGAAGGGTCTTGGCGAGCCTGCATAGGCTCATCATGAGCTGCTCCTCGGAACCCCCAGGTAGGTCTGTACGCCCAACAGTTCCGCTAAAGATGGTGTCGCCCGTGAAGGCGACGAGCGCACCGGCAAGGAACAGCGTTACCGAACCCGGCGTGTGGCCGGGGGTCTTGATAACCCTCATCTCACACCCCCCGAACCTCAGGACATCGACCTTGTCCAGGTCTATGTCGGGCGTTGGTGTCGTGCCCGGATCCTCGACTAGGAGGTGACGCGCCCAGGAATAGCTAAGCCGGGCCACCTCAGTGTCGAGTGTGCTCATTGCGAAGGGCGCTCCGAGGATCCTGCGCAGTTCCTCAGCACCATATATGTGGTCGAAGTGCCCGTGGGTGGCGACTATGTAGCGCACCTTCAGCCCTAGCCTATCTACCCACCTCACAACCTCGTCGCTGGGCTCAGCAGGGTCCACGATCACAGCCTCGAGGCTATCCTCGTCGTAGGCGAGGTAGCAGTTCGTGTCGAGGGGGCCTAGGACGAAGCTCAGCACCCTTAGCTTTGCCACTAGCCGCACCCGACTACTTAACGGGTTCAGGGGCTAAGTAGTGGTGTAGGCGGGTGGGGGTATTGAGGGCCATAGAGTTCCCATCGCTGCTCGCCGAGCGCTTCGGCACGTGGGTGTTCGAGGTACCTCCAGGAGAGATAGTCCTCAGCTCGTCACGTGAGGACCTGTGGAGGCATCCCCACATCAGGGCCTGGCACGAATTCCTAGAGAAGTACTGGGTCCCCGAGCCGCGCCCCCTAGCCGTGATCATGCCGTGTACGTCGGTGAAGCCCTATGGGTTATCGGCCACGCATAGGCTCTTAGACGCTAGGCTCAGGAGGCTAGGGCTGTATGACCAGGTCTCCAAGTACACGATATCGGAGCCAATGATCCTCGTACCACGTGAGCTGGAGCTCTACTACCCCTTCGCAAACTACGACTACCCCCCATCGACCCTAACCCCCGAGGGGCGTAGGCGCTTCGTAGAGCTCCTAGCCACGGCGCTACGCAAGGTGGTGAAGCATCACCGAGCCGTTGTAGCCGTGCTTCCCCGCCACCACGAATCTGTTCTTAGGGACTCGCTGAGGCTTTGCGGGCCCTGTAGAGAACACCTAGTTATGGTCCCCTATGGGAGGCTTGCTTTTCGCTCAGTCGCTAAAGCAGTTGATATCTTGAGGAGCCTTCTGGGGTGATCACGGTGCCCGTGTTCCCCGAGCTCGAACCATGGCTTAGGAACCTTAGGGACCACGCCATCAGCTACATTAGGAGCGTTCGGGAGAGGTACGCACCGATAGTTGAGAAGAGCATCGAGTGGATTCCCCTTAGGGAGGGGCGTAGGGGCAGGGTAGCTGCCGTTGACTCGAGCTTCGTTGGCGTAGAGACCAGGCTCTTCTACGTATTCGTTGTGCAGAGCCTCGCCCTATGCTCAGGGGGAGACAGGTTCTCTAGGATAGCCCGCGCAGGCATAATCGACTACGCGAACCTGCTCGCGGTCAAGAGCGGCCGGGTTGTGAAGAGGTTCTCGCCGAAGAACATGCTGAGCTTCTACGCACAAGCACTGGAGCTGGAGTCCATTAGCAGCATTGCGGAGGGGGCCGAGCTCGCCCTCCTAGACGGCTCCATCATAACGTTCCTCATGTACAGGGGCCGGGGGATCGAGGAGCTCAAGGTGTATAGGGTTGGGGATGAGGAGCTAACACCGCTACAGGTCTGGAGCACCAAGAGCACCCTCCTGAAGAGGCTTGCGAGGATCACTAAGCCGGTATTCGTGGCGAAGTCCAGCCTCGCTGGGTTCTATACGGGCGGCTCCATGCCCGACATGGAGATCCTCGAGGCATTAAGGCTCCTAGGAAGCAGGAGGTTCGCTACACGTGGCTTCTCCGAGCCGCGCCAGCTAGGTAGGGAGGAGCTTATCCGCGCCTCCCGCATACCGCCTGAGCTCGCAGACTCGGTCCCGTTCACAGCTGTAACCGTGACCTACGCGAGGTTCGTTGATGGCGGGCCCATATACCAGGTCACGATCCCTGGAAGCGTGGACAGCGACGAGCTGAGGGAGATTCTCGAGAGAATTGCAGCGTGGTCCCCCGCGGGCTACCCCCTACCCCTGGAATCTGTGCATAAGCTGAGCAAGCTTACTAAAAAGGCTGTTAGGAAGCTGCTGACCCACTACGGGGTCCCGATGGTGAGCGGGCGCGAAGCTATAGAGTAGCAACTCTAGGCGCCTATATCGACCTGGCTATCTCTTCGAGCCTCTTCTTAACATCACTCAGCTTAGCTTCGAGCTCGTTAACCCTCTTCTCAAGCTCGCTCTTAGCCTTCTCGAGCTCGCTTAGCTTCGAGCGGCACTCCTCAAGCTCACGCAGCTGCTGAGGGGCTATACCCGTCGGCAGCTGTATCTCCAGCCTCCCGCCGCTGCGCCTAAGCAGCTCGTAGGTCTCCTTGACCAGCCTCCCCGCCTCCGTCTTACCGCCTAGGTGGTTCCTGATCGTAGTCTCGCTCCTACCCAGCTCCTCCGCTATCCTCGACACCGGGTACCCTGCCCTTTCGCGCGCTAGTGCACCCGCAGCGACCACTAAGGAGTCGAGCCAGGTTAACCTGTCCTCAGCCTTGTGTATCCTCTCAACCACATCTGGTCTGAACAGGGTTCCGAAGATCAGGGCTAGCTCGAGCTTCCTCACATCCTCTTTACCAAGGGGCTTCAGGGGGACCTCCTCGGCCATGCGCACCACCGTTCAATTCTGTTTATATACCGAGCTTATTTCCTTTACCCTAGACCTCCTCAACCCTCAGCACATCGCCCCTGATCCTCACAACCTTCCTCGGGTATACCACAATGCCCTTGTCGGTGATCTCGAACGGGTGCCTACGCATATCGTGCTTAGTCCCCCTCATTTTCCACACTATAAGCGACCTCACGAGCTCCCCGTTAACCTCATCTAGGTCGAGCCTTATGATCCCGTCGACCGCGTGCTCAACACCCGGCCCTCCAAACCCCCTCTCCGTAACGCTCACCTGGGACACTAGTATCGATGTTGCACCCAGCCCTGCGAGTATCCTCTTTAGCTGCATCAGCACGCCCCTAGCGACTGCAGGTTTCGTTAGGTATAGCGTCGATACCGAGTCAACAACGACCCTCTCTGCCCTGAGCTCCCTAACGGCCTGCCTAACAACATCTAGGAACTCGCCGAGGTCGTCAACGCTTCTAACAACGTACCTCTCCCTCTTAGCAGCCTCGCCAATCCCTCCGGTGAACGCATCAACTATTGCGAATAGCCCCTCCTCCTCAAACTTCCTCACATCCCACCCGAACTCAGCCATGTTCCTCCTAACCTGGACCGGGTGCTCCTCGAGAGCTACGAAGACCCCGGGCTCTCCACGCGTAAGCCCGTAGTAGATGTACTGCTGGCTGAATATCGTCTTGCCCGTTCCAGGCCCCCCTGACAGCAGCACCACGTTCCTCCTGGGGATGCCCCCGTTGAGCAGCTCATCCATGCCGGGTATACCTGTCTTGACCCTCTCGACCAAGCCCCCCACCACAGCTAATTAGTTAGAGAAGCAAGGTAATATATCCAACCACGATCGCTCCTGTCTACCACGCACCCCTATTTTACCTAGGAGCTGGTGATACTGCTAAGGGTGTGCGGAATGCCTGAAACTGTTCTTAACTTCGGTGCTGTGTACACACCATTCGCAAGGCTTGACAGGGCGTCCATACGCATCGAGAATGGCGTTGTGAAGAGTGTGAAGCCGTACTGGGTCGAGGGCGGGGAGGATTTCAAGGAGTACACAGCCGTGCCCGCCTTTGTGGATACCCACATGCATGGGTGCTGCGGTTACGATACCAATAGGGTTAGGAGTGAGGACGACCTTAAGTCCATGGCCAAGAACCTCCTAAGGTTCGGAGTCGGCGCCTTCGTACCCACCACCGTTACGGCACCCCACGAAGAGCTGCTCAGGGTGGCTGAGGTTGTAGGAGGGGTTGCGGGTAGCGATACGGGAGGCGCTGAGGTTCTCGGGCTACACCTCGAGGGACCCTACATAAACCCTGAGAAGAGGGGTGCTCAGAACCCCGAGTTCATAAGGCGCCCCAGCATAGGGGAGCTTGAGGAGTACTACAAGGCATCGCACGGCAAGCTCCTCATAATAGACGTTGCACCCGAGGTAGAGGGGGCCCTTGAGCTCATAGCGCACGCCCGTAGACTCGGAATACACGTGGGTATGGGCCATACAAACGCCACTTACGAAGAGGCGGTCAGGGGGATCGAGGCGGGGTGCGACCGGGCCGTCCACATATTCAACGGAATGAGGGGGTTCCACCACCGTGAACCGGGGGTGGTGCTCGCAGCCCTTGAGAACCCCCATGTGTACGTGGAGGTGATCACGGACTTCATACATCTCCACCCAGCAACGGTTAGGCTTGTGATAGGGTACGCAGGGTGGACAAGGACCGTGCTCATAACTGATGCTATCAGCGCAACCGCCCTACCCGACGGGACCTACGAGCTCGGAGGACTCAAGGTTATCGTCAAGAACGGCATTGCGAGGCTTGAGGACGGGACACTAGCGGGCAGTACCCTGACCATGGATAGGGCTGTTAGGAACGTGCGCTCGCTCGGGATAGAGCTAAGCAGAGTCCTAGCCATGGCCAGCTTCGTGCCCGCACGCTCGATAGGCGCTGAGAGATACGGGTGCCTAGTACCGGGCTGCTACGCGAATATAGCTGTGCTGGATAGTGGGCTAAACGTAGTAGCCACGATCATACGCGGGGATGTTAGGTACAGGAGGGCGTAGCCTGGCAAAACCACTTTTCCCAGGGCTCTACTGCCTAACAGCCTTTGTTAGGTACCTAGGCCCATCGATGGGGAGCCCCCTTAGCACTCCTAGGTGGTAGGCGAGCAGCTGCAGCGGTATACTCGAAGCTATGGGTGCTAGGTGTCTATCGGCTGTGGGCACGCCTATCTTGTGGCCCGGTAGGTCATGCGCTGCGAGCTCCTCCGAAGGTCCGATGACAACAACCGTGGCGCCCTTGCTATGCGCATCCCTTATCAGGGGGTACGTGGCTTCGGCTGCCCGTCTCTCAACAGGTAGTATGAATACTGTGAAGAACCCCCTCTCAACAAGTACCACTGGGCCATGCCTGAACTCTCCAGCCTCCATACCCTCGGCGTGCATGTACGCCGCCTCCTTAAGCTTCAGCGCCCCTTCTAGGGCTATCGGGTAGTTAATGCCCCTCGAGATCACGTAGCCGCTCCTGCACTCCGCCAAGAGCCTTGCCGCCTCACGCGCCTCCCTATCTATCCTCGGGAGCTCGCGGATCAGCTCATCTGAAAGCCTCTCGATCCTCCCGCTCAGCTCCCTAACCTCGTCCGGCGTCAGCTTACCTGCTAGGCGCCCAGCGTTTAGGGCTAGCAGGTACAGCAGCGCTAGCGTAGATGTGAAGGTCTTGGTGGCCGGTACGGCGAGCTCGGGCCCGGCACCTATGGGTAGGTAGAGGTTCGAGAACATTGCGAGCTTGGACCCGACGTAGTTCGTTATACCAAGGATCGTCGCTCCGCGCAGCTTGGCCTCGTAGACCGAGGATATCACGTCGCCAGTCTCGCCCGACTGCGATATTGCCACAACAACCGTGCCGGGCCCAACACCCTCTATGTAGTAGAGGGGGAACTCCGCTGCGCTTACAACGATCGGGCTGACCCCCGCGAGCTCCGTGAAGTAGTAGCTCGCTACGAAGCCCGCGTGGAGGCTCGTACCATCGGCTACTATGAAGATGTTCCTAGCGCCGTTCAGAAGCCTCGCTGCAAATTCTAGGAACCTCGCCTGGACCGTAGCAATGGTTCTGAGCAGGGCGTACGGAACCTCGTAGATCTCGCGGAGCATATGGTGGGGGTACCCACCCTTATCAACAAGCCTCGGATCCAGCTCAAGCCTGCGCGCACCCCGCTCAACCCTTAGTAGGTTTGGCGGGCGCAGGATCGCTATCCCCGAGCTACTCACAACGGCTATCTCTCCGCCCAGCACCTCCACATACTCCCTAGCAGCCCCGTAGAGAGCTGTATGCGTAGAGGCCACCGTGTAAAGCCCATCACCGATGCCCAGGTACACGGGCAGCTTCGAGGTGTACACAGCTATGGTGCCGGAGCGGTGCAGGGCAGCAACAACGTAGAAGCCCCTGAGCCTCTCGACTGCAGCCGCAAACGCCTTGAGAAAGGTCTCGCCCTTGGCGAGGCCATCCTCTATCAGGTGGGCCACGACCTCGAAGTCTGACCTCGACACTATCCTGTGCCCCTCCATAGCGAGCTCGTCCCTGAGCTCCTCGTAGTTTGCTATGGCCCCATCACCGGCAACCGCAACCTCACCACGGCAATCGATGTGGGGATGGGCGTTGTCACTGTAGGGCCTCCCATGCGTTGAGAACCTCGTGTGGCCTAGGGCCACCCACCCCCTCAGCTTGCTTAGCCCGAGAGCCCTATCGACATCCTCGACATCCCCCCTCTCCTTCAGGATCCGTAGCCCATCATCGCCTACAACAGCGATCCCCGCACAGTCATTGCCCCTGAACCTAAGCCTCTTAAGCCCCTCAACAACGAGGGGCGCCACATCCTCCCTCCTAAGCGAGAGGGCGGCGAATATCCCGCCCATGCAGCTCCACCTATAGTCTATGGGCACGGGAAGCATTAAATACGTTGTAACGTAGCGCCATCCCTAACCCTGAACATGCTGAGCCTATGCTCAGGCACCGAGCAGCAGGCATCGTATAGGGGATAGCCCTGCCTAAGCAGCTCGTGGTAAGGATTAGCGATCCTGTCTACAAGACCCTCATGTACAGCAGCCCTATCAAGCCCTGGCTTTAGCCCAAAGGGCCTCATGCAGCCTAGGTAGACCTCTCCTCTCCACACGCTACGTACAGTCCTTAGCAGGTGAAGTGCCTGTCTCAACTCCAGCTTAAGCCCTTCATAAGGCGTTCCAGGGGTTGGTATGAAGTACAGGATCGTTATGACCCTGAGCCCTAGATCGGCTAGGACCCTGAGGTCCCTAAGCATCTTCTCCTCGCTAAACCCAGGGTACATCAGCATTACGTGGGGCACCACACGCAGCCCCGCATCCATGTATAGGATTAGGCTCCTCACGTAGGCATCTCCTCCATACCCCACCAGCCCTCGTAGCCCCTGGATCATCCACGGGTCTGTCGTGAACTCGTAGTCAACGAGCTCAACCCCCGATGAGGCTATAGCCTCCGCAAATCCCCTGTTAGGCGCTAAGCCCGGGTGCATGCTTATGAATACGTCATCGCCATACTCTTTCTTCACCTTCTCAATGGCCTTGAGGAAGGGCACTACGGGGAGAAAGCCCTTCTTCGTAAACCCTCCACTTATGAGAAAGCCCCTTACACCACGCCTCACTAGGGTGCTCATCAGATCGTAGAGTCGCTCAGGCCTATCGGCGCTGATCATCCCCTTCAGGTAGTACCCCCTGCAGAAGGAGCAGTTCAGCCAGCACCTCTCACCGGTTATCGATACCGCTACGAACCTCCTAGAGTGTATAAACATCTTCAGAACACAACACCCCTGAGAAAATCGCTCCACTCAGCACGGGTGGCTTCGAGGAGCCGGCGCGAGGGTATGTTGTATAGGGGTCCGCGGGGAGACTCGTTGAAGAACGGTCTGTTGCAGTCGGGGCACCCGCTCGTTAAGAAGGCGTCTTCGGCATCCCTAAGCCACGGACCATTCCTGATCCTGAGCTCATCACCCCTGATCTCCGCGACCCTATATATATCGTAGCCCCGCTCTATTAGTAGCCGTGCTAGTTGCAGAGAGCGGTAGTACCTTAGGGGAGGTGGTGCGCACTTTTCAAGGGGCGTGCCCTTCACGGGCGTGAATGCGAAGAGGGCTATCCGGGCGCCAATACCCACGAGTATCCTCATGGTATCGATAGCCTCCCTAAGGCTCTCTCCCAGCCCCGCGATTAGGTGTACAACCACGTGCCCACGCCCCAGAACCTCTACGCCGCGTTTCATAAAGCTAATGTATGTTGACCAGCTGTAGGGCTTCATGATCTCGCGGAAGATGCGGGGGGTGAAAGCATCTAGCCCAACACCGAGGTAGTCAACCCCCTTAGCTACCAAGCGCCTCAGCGCGTACAGGGGTATAGGCGTCACTGCGAGGGATATTGGTCTGCCAACACCGCTGAGGGTATCGAGCAGCGAACCCAGCTCCTCTACGAACCCGGGCTTGATCACTGACTGCATGCAGAGCCTCCTGAAGATACGTAGCCTGGGCAGGATCTCCTCGAGCTCCACGGCGGGCCAGAGAACCCGGGATAGCCTGTCCCTTGGAGCGCGTGATGCTGAGGACTGTGGGCAGAATGCGCACCTAGCTGCGCATCCGCTCTCGCTAAACTGGAGCATGTAAGCTGTTGTTGGGGGTGCTAGCTGCTTTATCCCCTCACCGCGGATCAGCGCTAGGGTACCTATCGAGACCCTGACCTTCACACCACGCCCCGTTACCTGTGACGGGCAAGCGACTTAAGTTGTTACACCGTGACTCCTCCTGGGGGATCTTGTGAGGAGGGTTAGGCTTATCATTGAAGAGCGTGGTGCGCCCGCCTACTGGAACATGGCTGTTGATGAGGCGCTGCTAGAGCTGAGCGCTAGGGGTAGGGGGATCGAAACCCTTAGGCTCTACATATTCAGACCCCACGCAGTGACCATAGGTTACTTCCAGAGGATCAGGGAGGTCGTTAACCTAGAGGCTGCGCAGAGGCTCGGCGTGGATGTTGTGAGGAGGTTCACGGGTGGTGGAGCTGTTTACCACGATCCCGAGGGAGAGGTGACCTACTCGTACTCCGCCCCCCTAACACCTGGGCTTAGAGATGTTGCGCGGAGCTATCGCATCATATGCATGGGGATCGTGGAGGCGGCACGGCTCCTCGGCGTGACGAACGTTGAATTCGTGCCCGTAAACGACGTTGTTGCTAATGGGAGGAAGTTCTCGGGTAGCGCACAGGGTAGAAGGGGGGAGTGGCTTCTTCAGCACGGCACGTTCATGTACGCAACCGATCTCGATAGGCTTGCCGAGCTCCTCGTAGCACCACGGGAAAAGCTTGCGAGCCACGGGGTGAGGGCTGTTAGGCAGCGCGTCACGACGATCTCGGAGGTTTTGCACCGCGAGGTTACGCGTGATGAGGTCGTCAGAGCACTGGTAAAGGGGTTTGAGAAGGCCCTTGGGATAGAGCTCGAGGAGGGCGAGCTTACGGAGGAGGAGCTTAGGCTTGCTGAGGAGCTTAGCGAGAAGTACAGGAGTGCTGAGTGGAACTTCAGGAGGTGATAGGGGTGGCTGTGTTACGAGGGCGGGTGAAGCGGAGGGGTGGTAAGCTGCTCGAGGCGGAGCTAGAGCTCGATAGCTCCTGCAGGATCGTCAGGGCGGTTATAAGCGGCGACTTCTTCGCCTATCCCCCCACAGCCGTTGACGATATAGAGCAGGGTCTTCGGGGGTGCAAGAGCGCTGTGTGCATAAGGGGTGTTGTGCACGAAGCTGCTCAGAGAAGCACCTTTCTAGGCGTAACGCCTAGCGATATAGAGGAGCTGCTGGTGAGCCTTTGGCGGAGGTGCGCAGGGTCGAAGGGGTCTACGTAGGCACCTCTGGCTGGGTATACGACTGGAACCAGGGAGGCGACTTCCGATGGT
>QMWY01000016.1 GCA_003661865.1 Thermoprotei archaeon | reverse complement strand
GCACGGCCGGGGAGGCTGAGGAGCACAGCCGCATCCATAATCGAGGCCCTGGTCGGGATCCCGACGGTCCTCCTAGGCCTAGCCCTATACATGGTTTTCAGCCGTAGCGGGCCCCTGGGCTTTCTACAGCTCCTGTACACGGTTAAGGCGATAGTGATCGGGCAGTCCATACTGGTGACCCCCCTGATCACAGCGACGGCGTACCGCGTCTTGAGGAGCGCTAGGGAGAGCTACGAGGAGATGGCCCTGGCGCTGGGCGCCGGGGGGCTGCAGGCGATGGCGATAACCCTTAGGGAGGCGCTGCCGGGGATAGCATCCTCGGTCATAATGGGGTTCTCGAGGGCCATAGGGGAGCTTGGGGTAGCCCTGATGCTTGGTGGGAATATAAGGGGTGCTACAAGGGTGCTGACAACTGCTATAGCGCTAAGCGTGTCTATGGGGGAGTACGAGCTGGCCCTATCCCTAGGAGGGGTCCTCGTAGCTATAGCGGTGCTCGTAGCCGTGGCCGTGAGGCTCCTCGGGAGGGTGCAGGGGCCTTGATCATCGAGCTGAGGGACGTGTGGTTCACCTACCCTGGGTCTAGGGAACCGGCGCTTAGGGGGGTATCCATAGCTATCCGCAGCGGCGAGGCGGTGCTTGTGCAGGGCCCCAATGGCTCGGGCAAGACCACGCTCCTCAAGATCATCGCGCTTCTCTACAGGCCTAGCAGGGGCTCGGTCCTTGTTGACGGCGAGGAGTACTGGGGCCGGGACCCCTCCACGAGGCTCAGGATAAGGCGTAGGGTTGTCTACGTCCATGAGAAGCCCATCCTCCTGAGGAGGAGCGTTCTCGAAAACGTTCTGCTCGGGCTTAGGATAAGGGGTGTTGAAGATGCTGAGGAGAGGGCGTTGAGGGTGCTGAGGGAGCTAGGCATCGAGGAGCTCGCTAAGCGCTCGTGGAGGGAGCTGAGCGCTGGGCAGGCACAGCTTGTATCCATAGCTAGGGCGCTAGCTGTGGAGCCCGAGATCCTCCTACTCGACGAGCCGCTGGCGCACCTGGATAGGGATAGGCGCGCAGTACTTGTAGAGGTCCTTAGGCGTCTGAAGAGGTCCGGCGTAGGGATAGTGATCGCGAGCCACTGGCCCCGTAGCGAGGTTGTGGATCTAGGCCTCGATAAGGTGTTCGAGATGAGCGGCGGTGCGTTGATGCCGGGCTAGCCCCCGCCTAGCTTCACCGCCAAGGGTTTTATCCCTCCGTAGCCGAGCAGGGCTACGGGCACGGCGGTGTTTAGGAAGGCTGTTGTTACGGGTGGGGCCGGGTTCATAGGTAGCTACATAGTGGATAGGCTCGCCGATGCGGGTGTTGAGGAGATAGTCGTTATCGATAACCTCAGCAGCGGCTCCCTAGGTAACATAGCTAGGCATGTAGGGAAGCCCTACCTGAGGTTCGTCAAGGCCGATCTGAAGAGGTTTGGGGAGTGGGCCGAGGAGTTCCGGGGAGCAGATGTGGTGTTCCACTTCGCTGCGAACCCCGAGGTGCGGATATCGGCTACGGAGCCCCGGATACACTTCGAGGAGAATCTCGTGGCCACGTTCAACGTCCTAGAGGCTTCTAGGCTTGGGGATGTCAGGCTCCACGTATTCGCCTCTAGCTCAACGGTTTACGGAGAGGCTGAGAAGATCCCTACGCCTGAGGACTACCACCCCCTCAACCCCATATCGGTCTACGGCGCCGTTAAGCTGGGCGGCGAGGCGCTCTACACAGCGTACAGCAACCTCTACGGCTTCAAGACCCTGATCGCCAGGTACGCCAACATCATAGGGCCCCGCTCCACCCACGGAGTCATCGTGGACTTCGTGAGGAAGCTCATGAGGAACCCACGGGAGCTCGAGATCCTCGGGGATGGTACGCAGAGGAAGAGCTACCTCTACGTAGAGGAGGCTGTTGACGCTACGCTACACGCCCTTAGGTACACAGCTGAGCAGGGTAGGAACGTAGAGGTGTTCAACATAGGTAACGAGGACTGGGTAACGGTCGTTGAGATAGCTGATATAGTTGTCGAGGAGATGGGGCTTAGGAACGTTAGGTACAGGTTCAGGCCCGCAACCCCTGATGGGAGGGGGTGGCCCGGGGATGTCAAGCTGATGCTCCTAGACATATCGAGGCTCAAGAGCATCGGGTGGAGGCCCAGGATAAGCTCTAGAGAGGCTGTTAGGCTAACCGCTAGGAGCGTTATCGAGAGGTTCAGAGCCTCAGGATCCTCGTAGACGCCTTCCTAAGCCTATTCATAACCGCCAGCCCGAGGCCCCTCTCCTCAAAACCCTCGGCAACCGCTAGGTCAACACCCATGGTGTCCAGCTCCCTAAGCGCCTTGAACAGGTTCCTCGCAACCCTATACATATCCCTCCTAGGCCCCAGGACAACGACCCTTACCCCGAGGCCCCGGTACAGCGGGGCGGTCTCCTCAGATGCTAGGATAGCCACCCTCCTACCCCTCCCCTCAGCCTCCACAACCATCCTAACAGCATCCGCAACCCTCTTGGGGTCCCCGTAGCCCTCCAGCTCCACGAGTATCAGCGGGGTTCTAGGCGCGTAGTGCCTGTACTTCACCCCGGGGGACAGCGCCTTCTCAGCCTCTCCAAGACCCCTGGCGAACCCCGGCACCACTATATCCTTCCCTAGGAGCTCCCTGAGCTTCTCAACAGGGTAGGGCCCGGGGCGCAGCAGAACCGGGGGGTCCGTGAGGACATCTATGATCGTAGACTCCACCCCGAATATCGTCTCCCCAGCATCTATGATCACGTCGACCCTGCCCCACAGGTCCTCGATCACGTGCTGAGCCGTCGTAGGGCTCGGCCTTCCCGAGAGGTTGGCGCTCGGAGCCGCTATGGGGACACCTGAGAACTCTATCAGCTTCTGCGCAACCGGGTGGGCAGGCATCCTAACAGCAACCGTGTCCAGCCCAGCGGTAACAACGTCTGGAACCCTATCCGACCTCCTCAGTATAACCGTTAGGGGACCGGGCCACACCCTCCTCAGAAAACCCTCGATCCGCTTAGGGATCTCAGCGGCAACCTCGTAGAGCTGGTCGAAACTAGCTATATGGACTATCAATGGGTTGTCCGCTGGGCGCTGCTTAGCCTCGAAGATCCTCCTAACAGCCCTCGGGTTATACGCATCAGCACCCAGCCCATACACAGTCTCAGTAGGGAACGCCACGAGCCCACCCCTCCTTATAACAGATGCACAGAGCCTAAGCGCATCCTCATCTACGTTCAGCGGATCCACCTTGATGATCCTGGTCTCGACCAAGGGCCTCACCCCACCACTACGTACTACACTGGGAAGCCCAGGCAGTGCCTAGGTCAACACGCCTCTTCAGCATTGCTACCGAAAATACCGGCTTCCCACACCCCGCATCAGTCCAACCACTTTCAATCAACTATATGCACCTCTTCTAACCCTCTAGCTAATTTGCAGACGAGCGCACCCACCTAAAGGTGTGCTTCACCACCGCCTCTTCCCGTATTCTTAGATCTCTCCATCACCTGCTCTTCACAGGTAAGGAGAGGGGAGGCTTAGAGGAATAGGCGTGAGGAAAGCGTTGGATAAGGACCCCTTCTAAACACTTTAGGGTTTAAGTTGACGGGGTAGAGCTAATTGGTTAGGAAGGGTATAAGTGCTGGTGGTGGAGGTTGTTGGCAAAGGCTATACGGGCTAGGTATGAAGAAGGGGTGCTGAGGCCCTTAAGGAAGATAGAGGGTCTTGATGAAGGTGAGGAGGTGGAGATCATTATAAAGCGTAAGGTGTTTACCGAGGAGGATTTTGAGGAGGTGAAAAGGGTTCTAGAGAAGGTCCCTAAAGGTAGGATAGACTTACTGGGTGTGGTAGAGGAGCTCTACTATGAAGAGGCTCTTCGTTGACGCTAATATTCTCATAAGGGTAGTCGTTGGTAAAGAATATGATCTCCTCGAGTACCTAGTTGGGACAGAGCCATATACATCAACCTCGGTTCTTGAAGAGGCGGCTTACAAGATAGTAGCCTTATCAGTAATGGAGGCTAGGGAGAAGCGCTAGGTGTGTATAAGGTCAAGAAGCTATTTGAGAAGGGAGTAGCTGAAGACCTTATTAAAAGCCGTTTAACGGCCCTGAATAAACTAATAGAGAAACTAAACGTAATCCCACCTATTCTAGAAGATTTTGAGGCGAGCAAAGAGATTATAGCCCAGTACAAGCTCCTCCCTAACGACGCATTAATGGTAGCGATAATGCGGAGAAAGAACATAAGCCTGCTATTAACGCTGGATAGCGATTTTAGACAAGTACCCTGGATCAAGGTAATTCCGTGAACTTTAGAGCAAGTACGTGGCGGGACCTAGTCTCCGGAAACCAGCTATGTAAAAGTTCTCAGCCTCGCATTTCATTTCCTGGCTTGGAGAGCAAAGCGGGCTCATTTCTGATCCTAACGGTGCTGTTCTCTGCTTCAGGTTACTGTGCTTGGAGCAAGCAGGGCTTGAGCATAACCTTGCCGCTTCCAATTTTCAAGGTTCATGAGCCTAAACGTGTTGCTCACTGCGGGATCGTATTTGGAGTTTCTAAACGGGCTCGGATTGAAGATTTTGTGGTAGGCGGCTAGAGGAGCTCTAGAATTTAGTAGGCAGCTATGCTACGTAACCCCTGTGATTAAACATGCGTGTAGTTTCATTTGCAGCTTACAGTGGTGAGCCTTCCGAGGAGCTGATCGATAAGGCAAGGAGGTTCTTGGAGGAGCTTGCTAGGTGTAGCCCTAGGCCTGTTCTTGCCTTCGGTGGGTACTGGGGGTTGATGAGGGTGATGGTTGATGAGGCCCTGCGCCTGGGCTTCACCGTACTGATCTTCCCACCTATAGAGCGTGAGGACTGGGGCTTCCCCTCGGAGGCAATAGTTGTTAGGAGCGGTATGGGGTTTAGGCTTAGGAGCATTGCCCTGGTGAGGACGGGTGATGTACTGGTGGCTATGGGCGGGGGCTCAGGGACTATGCAGGAGGTGGTGACTGCGTATGCTGAGGGGAAGGACGTGTTCCTCCTAGCACCCACGGGCCTCCCAAGCGATAGGCTTGCGGAGATGGCGCCCTACCTAGACACCAGGAGGTTAGCAGAGATACACGTGTATAGCGACCCGATCGGGATGGCGCGTGCTGTGTGCAGAGCCGTTGGAGGTGCGGTGAATTAGCCACGTAGCCTGCAACGCGTAGCATCGCTTACTACGGCCCATAGACGCTTTTTCTACAGCGTATCGCGGGTATCTTCTTGAGGGGCGCTGCATGCCCGTATACTTCGTTGAGATGTGGGTTCCTAAGTCTGGTGAGGAGAGGAAGTGCTTAGAGATCGCTGAGAAGATCCTGAGGTATGTCAAGGAGCGTAGAGAGGAGTTTAGGGAGCGGAGAACGCATAGGATGTTCCACGTATTCGTAGGAGGTAAACCCTGAGTTCATAGATGTTCAGGAGTACGACGACCTGAGCTCTATGGAGAAGCTTGATAAGAGGATAAGCAGGGATAAGAAGTATATAGAGCTCATACTGGAATGGAAGAACTGTATAGACCCGAGGGAATCCCGCTCACTACTCCTTTTCGACGTCCTTAGAGAGCTATGGGTGGAGTAGCCACGTAAGCAAGTTCTCCATGTTGATCCAGTAGCGAGAACCCAGGTCTACCAATGAATGCTATGTATCGTGGCCGTAGAGGCTGGGGATGGCGATGTACTCAGGGATCCTATCCGTGAGGAGCACAAGCGCCTGTTTAGAGCTGGAGGGGACGGCGAGTTTCGCTATGCCTCGATGGGTCTCTTAGGCTTTAGAGGTACTAAATGGGATGTCGAGGCTACTAGTATATTGACATGTCTATGACCGCTACTAATTACTCATGTAATAACCATCGTATTGGCAGAAAATACCTCCTTTAGATCCTAATCAATTGATATCCTTGTAAAGGCACATGACAAACCTCTGTAGACCGTTACAGGTATCTCCAAGTACCTTAACGAAATATCTTAGATACAGCGGGCTGATACAATGACTAACACAGGCTTCCATAGGGAGGAGGTAAAGCTCCTCAAGAGAAGGAGCATAAGGATGCTAACCCATGCTGGGGAGTGCATTAAGAGCGGAGACTATGACCTAGCCGCCTTCCTTGCAGAGCAAGCTACTCAGCTGTACTTGAAATCCATTATCCTTGAACTAACAGGCGAGGTTCCAAGAACACATAGCATTAGACAACTTCTCCATATGTTAAGAACTGTTTTGGGTGAGGAGAGGGCTAGATATATAGATGAATTCGTACGTACAAATAGGGAGCTCCTATCAGGCCTAGAGGAGGCCTACCTGGCCTCAAGGTATCTGTTCAGGGTATACGAGAGGGACGAGAGTGTTGATCTAGTTAGGTTCTCAGAGAAGGTGTTGAGGTTTGTCGAAGATCTTAGAGTCACGGATTGAGATGGTTAAGCTAGCTAAGCAGTGGAGATACTGGGCGAAGAGAATAGCTGAGGGGGCTAAGGAGATACTGGGTGAGTGCAAGGTCTACGTATTCGGTAGCGTAGCTGAAGGCCAGGCAACTGGAGGTAGCGATGTCGATATCCTCATAGTTTCGGATAGGATACCCGATAGGTCTAGAGATCGGTGGGAGTTAAGAGCTGCGATCGAGGAAAAGGCAGGACTTCCCCTATACCATCCATACGAAATACACTTAGCTAATACCAGAGAAGCTGAATGGTATTTCAGATTCATCAAGACTAAGATAGTGGTAGAATAGGTAGTTTCTGCACCTATAACAGCCATCTGGTACTTCCTACAAGATCCATACTGGGTAATGCTAATCCCACATTCCCTCCATGGCAATGATATGCTAGGAGGTTGCAGCAATGCATATCTTAAAAGGCATTGAGCGGCTAGGTGCAGCTTTGCTAGGTATACCTAAGGTTGCGTTACTGATGATCATGCCTATGGTTGCTACGAAGTTCGTGTCCTATACCCTGTTCCTAACGCCCTACGTAGGTAGCTACGTACCTATAGAGGTTCTCGGTGTAGCGTTCACATTGGTAGGGTTCTAGACCTCGTTGTGGGGATCTGGCTTGGCCACTTCATAGATACCCGTGGTAGGTTTCCCGGCCTCCTACTCATGTTCTTCCTAGCCTCGGCATCTCTATCAATGCTTTCGTTTATGGACCCTCTGAAGTATCCCGGGTACCTGAGAATGTTGTTGCTCCTAATCGCTATGGCTATGGCGCTTATCTCGTTAACGGGTTTAACCCTAGTCTTCTCGGCAATGATATCCGATGCTGTTCCTAAAGAGTTGCTTCCCAGTGTATGGGGATGGTATAACAGCCTGGTAAACCTAGTGTACATCGTGTCCCCTATAGTAACCGGGTTCATAGCGTCGATGAGCTATAGGCTGATGTTTCTCCTGGCATTAGTGCTGCACTTAGCTGCGCTACTAATCTACCTATGCCTCTACGTAGCTAACCCAGAGGTCAGGGCAGCTATGAAGAGAGTTCGTAGAGAGGAGCATGGCTCGTTGGTACAGGAGCTCATAGGATTTGCTAAGGCTATCAGGGATAGAAGCGTGCTGCTGTTCCTAGTGATATACAGCTTCGAGGTGCCGTACCTCAGCATGAGATTCATCAGGCTATACGTGGTTAACACGCTTAGGGTACCGCCAGAGATCTTCGGGTTGGCTGTTGGTGTGGGAAGCGCTGTAGGTGTAGCAACCCCTTTACTGGGCAGCGCTGTGACGAAGAGAATTGGGTACAGAAGGGCTATTACACTTGGACAGGTTCTCCTCTTCACCTGGATCATCTCCTACGCCTTTGCATCTGAGCCGTGGCACATATTCGTGATCGAGGCTCTGCGTGCGCTAACCCTAATCTACTACCCTGCAAGGGACTCCTACCTAATGGCCTTGATGCCTCCAGAGGTCCGTGGACGAATACTCTCGATCCAGAACATAGCGTTCCAGCTCGCAACGATCCCAGCACCTGTTATGGGTGCTGCTGTGTGGAGCGGCTTAGGGACTAGGTACGTATTCATATTCGATGCATTGATAGTAGTTGCACTTGCTGTACTTGCACAGCTGCTTAAGGAGGCTATTCCAAAGGTGGAGAGGCTCCATATCAGTACAAGTACTTAGCAGCTAGCAACACTGTGTAGAGCTGCATCACCACCTGTTTCTCTAGTGGTAGATTCTCTATAGGGTAGCGTTGAAGCTCAGCATACAACTTTTCAAATACCTCTAGAAGCTCACCGGTATCGGTGCTGGGGGTATCAACTTCGCATCTGCTAAGGAGCCTAAGCGCTACTCCTAACCTCAGTAACGGGTTCCACAACCCCTTAACTACTAGTATATCGAACTCTTCAGCTCTAGAAGCCTCCCTTTCGTAACGCCTATCCATAACAACCCTTCTTTTAAGAGCTTCAAGCCTAGTGCTCCACCCAGCTATGTATTCCTCGGCTTCCCATAGGTAAGGGCATCTCTTATCCACGTGGGGAAGGATCTTCTCTACAACAGACTTCACGTAGCTAGCTATAGGCGCTACAGATCCTATCATGTCTAGGTATAGGTCCCTCAACCTATTCCCAGAGGGAGAAGTATCTTCAAGAACTCTGCTGTAGATGTACGGCGTTTCACATACTATCGAGAACACCCTGGAGTTAACGCTTCTTGCATAGCCATACACGGTTTCGCCAAGGCCCTCTATACATGCCTCAGGACCTGGGCTATACTCAACGCATCTGCGATACTCATCACATAGCGTTGGTTCATGGTAGAACCCCTCCTCGAACACCTTGAGATATGAGGCCTCGGGTTCGCCTCGATGTACAGGTATCCCTAGCTCATAAGCAAAGCTCTTCAGATCCCTTATCAAACCTGGGATGCTCTTAGATAGGAAGAAGTAGAGGCCACTGAAATCGTTGTTGTGGAGCGGAGCCACGAGATCGGGTACCGCCCTATCCACGGCCCTCTTTACCGCAAGCGCTTCCGGTGTAGGCTCATCAAATACGTAGCTATTGCATGATCCGGGAAGCTTCCAGTCAACAACCTTGAGCTTGAATCTCTCGAGGATATAGAGCTTCAAGTTGTAGGGGTTCCGAAACCAGTTCTCGTTGAGCTTCGCACCGCAGGGGTCAGCTATAGGGATGATGTACCAGGTGTACTTATCTAGCAGGCTTGGCTCTAGATTAAATACATGAGTTGCTAGAACTTGTAGTGCTAGAGCCCCAATAGGTTCATCAGGGTCTACGAAACCTATCAGTAGCAGCTTCTTTGCACCTCTACCACCTCTGAACATGTATATGGGTTCACCACACCAACCATTACCAAGAACCTCATAGCTTAGCCCACTACGCATGAAGCTATCGACTAGCTCTTCAACCCTAGGCACCTTCTCCAGGGCTAGCCGTCTAAGCAAGGCCTTCAGCTCTTCTAATATCAAGACCTATCTACCCCTAGCACAGCTACTTAGCTAGGTCAAATAGGCGTGATAACTCTTGGTAGTGGTGAACCCATCATAGATCCAAGAGCGTGGGTTGCGATGGATGGCTTTAGAGCTCCCTGTGATAGATGACTCTTCGTAGCATAGGCAGGCCCTTCGATTTTGCTAAAGGGGTTCTAGAGGATGTTGTAGAAGAGAGAAAGTTGAAGGTACCTGCCCTGAAGGGTGCTTGGGGAAGGTATGGCGGTGCTAGGATATGTGTCCACAGGATATACATAGGTGCACCAGCAGCTGCGATGGCTATGGAGCTCCTAATTGCTGCTGGTGTGAAGAAGTTCGTGTTGTTCGGTGGCTGCGGAGCTATACACCCATCGGTTAGGATCTATGACATCGTTATACCTACATGGGGTGTTAGGGAGGAGGGTACGAGCTACCACTACCTCCCTCCAGACGTGATTCCTAGACCTAGTGGGAAGGCTGTGAAGACCCTGTATGAGGAGCTCACCCCTACTGCTCAGAGACTGGGTATAGCTCTGCACCTAGGCGGTGTATGGACCACGGACGCCATATTCAGGGAGACTAGGGACAAGGTCGAGAGGTACAGCAGTATGAAGGTGCTCGGGGTGGATATGGAGAGCACTGCGCTCATGTCCATAGCTATGTACAGGGGTGCTGAGCTAGGCATAGCGCTGGTGGTTACGGATGAGCTGCACGGCGGTAAATGGAGGTTCTACCAGGACGATGATAGGATGGCGGAGGTTGAGAGAAGCGCTGTTCAGGCAGCGATAAGGGCCCTAGCAAAGATCTAAGTAAGGATCTAATGCGCAGGCACCCTGAGGAGTCCCGGGGCTACAGACCGGGTACATATCTATTAGTTCTGGTACCCATAGCAGTAGCCTAGGGGGCACTGTTGGGCCATGTATGGGTAGATGCTGTTATCGGCGATCCTGAGCGTAAAAACACTCTTCGTGTACGTGCGCTTGTGGATACAGGTACGACACTCACGGTTATCCCCAGGGGCCTTGCTAAGAAGCTAGGTCTCAAACCCACTGGGAAGGGCGTTGTTGAAACAGGGGCCGGTAGGCTGGAGCTTGAGAGGTCGCGTATATGGATCGAGCTTGAGGGGCGTGGCGAGGTCGTTCCTGTGCTCGTATCCGATATCATCGATAGGGTGCTTATCGATGTAACAACCCTGGAGGTGCTTGGCCTACAGGTAGACCCGACAACGGGTAGGTTGCGGGAGTGGACCCTTCTCCTCTACACCCATGGAACTCCTTAGGCGCCTCGCTGCGGTGAGCGTTTTCGAAAGAGCACTTCTACACGGTGCTATCCGCATTGTTCAAGACCTTCTCCTGTAGATCACAGCGGCTACTACGATCGCTGCTGCTACGATTAGGGTCGGCGGTATGTATGTGGCGGCGCTGCTCCTCTCAACGGTTCTCGTTATGGTCTTCGTAGTGCTCACAGTTGTTGTTACCGTGGCTGTTCTCTCAACTGTTACCAGGCTCTTGATAGGCTTCACCTTCACAACGGTTGTTACCACGGGCACGGTTGTTACGTAGGTTCTGCCGCTGGCCGTAACGGTCCTGGCGATAGTCGTGGTCACCCTTACGGGGCTTGCAGTAACCGTGGTTACCCGCGTAACCACTACGGTGATAGTCCTCGTCTCGCCCGCTGGCTCTAGGGTTACGGTCACAGTCCTTGTCCGCGTAACCGTTGTGGCTACCCCGCCCCCAACACCGCTTAGCTCAGCAGCCCTCGCCATGATCCTGGACATAGCCCATAGAGCAACCCTTGAGAGGTCCCTACCGCCCAGCGAGAGCTTCTCGAACTCCTCCCTCCCAAGGATGCTCATCATCTGTACGAATACGTGCCTCCTATGCATCTCGACAACCTCCTCGACCTGCTGCTCGGTAATGTTCGTGTACACGGTCTCGCCCTCGAATATGAAGGGGTAGATGATCATGCTCCCAGCTAGGAAGTCTAGGGATACCCAGCCGAACCCGGGTACGTAGGCCATTACGAAAGCGTGTGGCCCAGCATCCCTGAAGATGTATAGGGATCTGCCCACGGGGCTCTGCATAGATAGGTTCAGGTACACGTAGCCCTGGGCGATCTTAGCAGGTATGCCGTAGCTCCATAGGAGGTTCACAAGTATCCTCGACATGTCGTCGCAGTCACCCCTCCTACTCTCGATAACTTGCTCCATGGTTCTGGGGAGCGCCGATGGGCTGTACTCTATGAACACCGCGTATATGAAGTAGGCGGCGTCAACAGCCAGCGAGATCCTGCTCATCTCCCCTGGCTCAACACCCTTCTCCCTCCTAAGCCACTTCTCGAACTCCGGCTTCACCTTCTCCGCTACCACCTCCATGGGCTTCAGAAGGTACTTCT
>QMWY01000015.1 GCA_003661865.1 Thermoprotei archaeon | reverse complement strand
GCCTAAGCACGCTAAGGTCGACACTGCGGAAATCCCTGCATAGAACCCAAACCTTATCCTCAACACCCTTGAATTTTGCGTACACCTCGGTAACCCCGCTTCGGCTCCTATCTATCTCACCGCCCACACCTTCAGCTCCGAAGAACTTGGCGGCCGCAACAACAACCCTTCCATCGCCGCAGCCCAGGTCAACAACCCTATCCCCAGGGCCAACACCTGCGAGCTCAAGCGCCTCCATAACCACCTCCATGGGCGAGGGGACAAAGGGTACTATGGGCCTAGCCCCCACCACCTCTCTCCACCACCTCCCTCACCCTCTCAACGGCCCCACGCGCAAGCGTTACTAGGCCTGCGGCCGCGACCCCGAGGGAGATAACCATTAGCACGGGGCTTCTGAGCACGAGGGCGACCCACATAACTAGGAGGGCCAGGGCGCTCAGCCCTAATGTTGCTAGCAGCAGCTTCGTAGACCTCTTCAAACTACCTGCCCCACAGCCCGTAGACACCCTAGGCTATCCGGCTATATACCCTTCTCAACGGGCTTGCCCAGTAGGGGCCGGGATTGCCTCGGAGGCGCAGGGCGAAGGTGAGGCGCAGGTTCGCTCCGCTAGCCGCGGCTATGTATGTAGCGGCCCTCGTGATAGCCTCCCTCACGCTCAGCGGAGTAACCATTGCGCGCATCCCGGTAGGCCCTATAGGCATCGATACTAGGTACAGCTGCAGCCTAGAGCTCGAGATACCCCGCCTATCAATAAGGCCTGAGGCGGGCTACGTAGGCAGCGCCTACGGGAAGCACATGGAGCTCGTGCTCATAGTCAACAACGAGAGCCACACGGTAGGGGTGGTGAGGGTTGTGCCAAACGCCAGCTACGGACCCCTAGGCCCGATAGAGGCACGCGTACCCCCGGGGAGCTGCGGAGCCTCCATAGCACTGTGGGACAACGTGACTAGGGTCAGGTACCCGCTCCTCATAGTGACCGCGGGCAGCGGCGTGGCCTACGCACCGATAGCCACGTACCTCTACACAGGGGTCATCAGGAGCCATATGGTGATCCTCAACGCCTCGATCACCGTGAGGAGCCGAGGGGCGATAGCCGTAGAGGTGCTGCGGGTAACACCTCTAGAGAACAGCGTAGCCGCGGAGATCATGTGCAGCGGCGTATGCACGCTAAACGTGAACGGCCCCGCAGATGAGCTCAAGGTGAGGCTCTACAAACACGTGCCAGGGGGTATGCTCCCTATAGTAAACGAAACGGCGCTGCTCAAGCTCTCATCGCTACCGCTCATCAGCTACGGTACGACAGCAGCTCTAGTAGTGATAGGAACACTACTGGTTGCAGTGGATAGGGGCATCGGAAAGCGAGTAACCAAGTCGGTGCACCGCAGAACCCGGTAGACCTAGCAATACCTCGCTTTACTCGCTAGGGCTAACTTAGGGTCAAGAAAATTTAAATACCCATCTCGGAATCCTAGCGTTGAGAACTGATTTGGGTGAAAACATGCGCGTTCTCTCGCTCCTGACACTCGCAGTAATTCTCCTAGGGATCATCGCCATAGCCCTACCCATACCAACAACCGTTCTCGCCCAGGAGAAGAAGGGCCCTGCCTCAGACAAGCTGATATACAAGGCCATACCCCTGCAGAACGCCCCCGACGCCTTAGGTAAAGAGATCGATATATACCTCTTCCATCTAAGGCCGCACCAGGCAAAGGAGCTTAGGGGCAAACCCGGCATCAAGCTATACTCAGCACCAGCAGGCTTAGTAAACTACGATATCAATCCTGCACCTGTATACATAGCTAACTACAGCGGGGTCCTGACAAAGGAGGAGGTCGCTGCCAGGGAGGGCGTGCCCGTAGCCGCGATAACCTACTACAAGGTTAACAGGGCCGCTGGCTGGACATACGTAGAGTTCGGAGCCCACCCGAAGTACGGTATTAACCCATTTGCCTTCAGGCAGGTTAGGTTCGCCCTCAACTATCTGTTCGATAGGAAGTACGTCGTCGAGAACATCTATGGAGGCTTCGCGGCACCTATGTACACCTTCCTATCGGTCTACGACCCGACCTACACCATAATAGCGGACATAGTTGCCAAGTACAAGTTCAGGTACGCACCCGATGTTGCTGACAAGCTGATAAGCAGCATACTGACAGCTGTTGGCGCTAAGAGGATCGGCGGCAAGTGGTACTACGAGGGCAAGCCCATAAAGATAACCTTCATCATTAGGACCGAGGACGAGAGAAAGGAGCTTGGAGATATGCTAGCAACCGAGCTGGAGAAGATAGGGTTTGAGGTCGATAGGAAGTACATGACATTCGGCCAAGCTATATCGATAGTATACGCCTCGGATCCCAAGGAGCTGAAGTGGCACATATACACCGCTGGCTGGGCCAAGGGAGCGCTCGACAAGTGGGATATGGTTACGATAAACCAGTTTGGCGCACCATGGTTTGGCTGGCTACCCGGCTACGGCGAGGCCGAGTGGTGGAACTACAAGAACGAGACTATAGATGAGCTCGGGAAGAGGATCTACTTCGGTAAGTTCAAGAGCAAGGAGGAGTACATAGCGCTGTACCGCGAGGCAACCGAGATGATCATACAGGAGAGTGTTAGGGTTTGGATAGCGACAACTATGGACGTATACTCCACAGTAACAGAACTCAAAGGGGTCACCCTAGACCTAGGCGCCGGGCTAAGAGGTATATGGAACCCGAGAGAGTGGTACGTACCGGGCAAGACCGAGGTTAGGGTAGGGCACCTACACGTATGGACTGCTAGGACCGTGTGGAACATCTACGGTGGGTTCGACGATGTCTACAGCGTCGATATAGAGAGAGCAACCTACGACCCGTTCATATGGGCCCATCCATTCAGCGGTGAGAGGATACCCTTCAGAGCGGAGTTCAAGGTAGAGACAGCCGGGCCAACAGGCAAGCTGGATGTGCCCCCAGATGCGATCAAGTGGGACGCCGAGCACGATAGGTGGGTCCCCGTAGGCGAGGGGATCAAGGCCACCAGCAAGGTTGTGTTCGACCTTAGCAAGTTCATAGGCGCTAAGTGGCATCATGGCCAGACAATAACGTGGGCCGACGTACTAGCGGCATGGGCAGAGCTATGGGATATATCTTACGATATAGAGAAGTCAGCGCTTGAATCAGCTATAGCGTCTACTAGTAAGCCCTGGTTCGATACGGTAAAGGCCATCAGGATACTGCCCGATGAAAAGAAGCTAGAGGTCTATGTAGACTACTGGCACTTCGACCCGGCCTACATAGCTGACTACGCAACGCTCAACATAGTCAACCCGGCCGAGCTGATATTCGTGCAGGACTACCTAGCGTTCACGTTGAAGAAGTACGCTCTCGACGAGACCAGGGCTGAGAAGGAGAAGATACCGCAGCTCAACCTTGTGCTAAGTGGCCATGCTGCTGATGTGAAGAAGGCTGCTGAGGAGATCCTGAGCAAGGGTATACTCCCCGAGGGCGTGTTCACGGTCAACGGCAAGAGCTACATGACCACTGATGAGTGGAAGGCGAGGCTAAACGCACTGATAAAGTGGATAGACGCCTACGGCACCGCATGGGTAAGCCAAGGCCCCTTCAAGCTGGTGAAGTTTGATAAGGATAAGCAGATAGCTGTTTTGGAGGCGTTCAGAGACCCGACATACCCGTTCAAGCCAGGTGACTGGTACTTCGGCATACCTAAGCCCGTTAAGATCGTCGATGTGAAGGTGCCGACGATATACCCAGGGCAGGAGGCGAAGATAGAGGTCGATGTTGAGGGCGTGCCGCCGATAGACGTGATATACATACTGAGGGACACCGCAACCGGTGCGATAATAACCTCCGGCCACGCGGCTAAGGTGACCGAGACCAAGTTCGAGATAACCTTCACCAAGGAGCTCACAGCGAAGCTGAAGGTCTATACGCCGTACGAGCTGGAGATACTGGCGTTCAGCGAGAAGGTATCGATGCCCACCTCGACATCCAAGATAATAGTGCCGTCCACTGCAGCTGTTGAGAAGAGGATCGAGGAGGTTAGCAAGCATGTCGAGGAGGTGACGGGCGCGCTGGGCAAACGTGTTGAGGAGGTTACGAAGAGGGTTGAGGAGATGAGCAGGCGTGTCGAGGAGATAAGCAAGGCTACGGCGGAGCAGGTTGCGAGCGTTAGGGAGGAGCTGACGAAGAAGCTCGGTACGCTGGGCGAGACACTGGGCAAGAGCATCGAGGCGCTGAGCAAGACCCTGACTGAGAGCCTAGGCAAGACGACGAAGGAGCTCACCGAGACCCTGGGGAGCTCGGTTAAGGACATAGGCTCTACAGTGAAGGACCTGGGCAAGACCGTTGCAGAGGTCAGCGGCAAGGTCGATAAGCTAAGCGGCGATGTGAGTAAGCTGAAGAGTGACCTAGAGGGTGTGAAGAGCACCGTTGAGGACCTGGGCAGCCGCGTAGATGACCTATCATCAAAGGTCGACAGCCTGTCATCAGCCCTGACAACAACGCAGGCGCTTGTCGGTGTAGCGCTGGTGCTGGAGTTCGTGATAATAGCGCTGCTCTTCCGCAGGAGGTAACGCCTAAGGTTTTCCAGCTGAACCAACACCATTTTTCTCCTCATCCGAAACACGTATTTTACTTGCCTCCAAACCTCGTGTTGGGATACCCACACAGGTGATGAGTGAATGGGTGTGGGAACCACCCTAGCGCGGCGCGCGGTGGCGCTCACCATAGCCCTAATAATAGTGGTCTTCCTAACGGCAATCATTATAGGGGCTACGGGCTATGACAAGATGGTGTGGCAGGCGATCATAACCGAGCAGGTGAGGGCGTATAAAACAGCGCTTCAGCAGCGCAAGATCCCTAGCTCCGAGCTGGAGGCCAAGGTCAGGGCCTATAGGCAGCAGCTCGAGGAGCTCTACGGAGTTAACAAGCCGTGGTATCAGCGTGTCATACCGCTAGCGATAAACACCCTTTTGCTCAACCTGGGCTTCTCGAACAGCCATGACGTCGCCGACGTAGCGGGGATTCCTTACCCGGTTAGGGTTGGGGATGCGATAATGGCGTGCCTCCCGAGGACAATAGTGATGATCACCGTTGCCCAGGCGATCTGCGCAGCGATAGCCCTTCTCATAGGGCCCCTGATAGCGTATAGGCATGGAACCCTGCTTGACCGGTCGATCCTGTCCTATGCGGCTCTAACCAACGCCCTGCCGGTGTGGTGGCTGGGGATGCTGTTCATATACCTCTTCGGCTTCAACCTGGGGATCTTCCCGACAGACTACCACGCGGTAATAGCCTACATAAATACCTTCGCTCAGAACCCTGTGCATAACCTGCTGATGATTATGTACTATGCGGCCCTCCCGATAATAACCATTGTGATAGTGTTCCTTGGCTCCTGGTTCTACTCGGTGAGGGCCATGGTTCTTAGGGTTGTCCGCGAGGACTTCGTAATGGTTGCTAGGGCCAAGGGGCTCCCCGAGAAGTACATAGTTACGCGCCACGTGCTTAGAGCAGCGGCTCCGCCCGTGGTCACATCGGTTATACTATCGCTCGCGGGCTCGATCGGGGGCTATATAATCACCGAGTCCGTGTTCAACTGGCCCGGCATGGGCACGCTCTACTACGCCGCGGTTACATCTGCCGACGTCCCCACGATCCTAGGCCTTACATACATGCTCACACTGGTCTACGTGATAGCCAGGTTCATTCTCGAGGTCCTCTACATACTGCTCGACCCGAGGGTGAGGCTCTGATGAGTAGGGAGAACGAGTTTGTAGGTAGAGGAGCCGCGCTGAAGAGGCTCGCTAGATCCACGAAGGAGTGGATCGTGGAGATATGGAGCTACGACTCTGGCAAAGCAGGCCTAGTGTTGCTCGTGGTATTCGTGTTCCTAGCGTTCTACGCCCTAGCCGTCATACCCCCGGACTACATGTACATATGGAACAACCCGAAGTACTGGCAGGACCACCCGATCCTCGCACCTCCTCAGTGGGTTAGGGACCTAGGGTACCAGAGGGCTCTTCACAAAGCGGTGTTCTTTCACAAGCCCAGCTCCAAGACCTTCAGCGAGGGCTTCAACGTATACGTCTATAGGATGAGCTATAGGCTCGACGTGAATGACTACCCCCAGAACCTGGTGATCAAGATAAGCGAGCTCAGGGCGGCGTGGATAGGTGAGCGGGCAGCACCGGTTATAGCGGTTCTTAAGGTGAGGAGGCCCGATAGAGTTGTGATCACAGCCTACGTAGACACCATCACGCCAAGGCGCGGAGAGAGGGTGATGTTTGTAGAATCGCCCTACATGGTCAGCATGGATAGGAACAGGGTTGCGAGCGAGATCGCGGCGAAGGTTCTCAAGAGGCCTGATGTAAGCCTCGACCCCCAGCTCGCCAACGAGTACCTCTTCGGCAGGGTCAAGCTCGGGCCCCATGGAGAGGTCGTCGTTACGCCCCTGAAGGGCGTGTACACCATTACGCTTGAGCTTCGCTACCCTGCGGAAGTAAGGGTTAGGAACCCTGCTAAGGAGGTGGAGCTCGTAGTTGTTGGAAACTGCTTCGGGTTGATGGGGACCGACCTCGTTGGTAGGGACCTTGCGCAGGGACTGCTCTACGGCTTCCCAATAGCCCTCCTCATAGGGTTCGTAACATCCCTAGCCTCTAGGCTCATAGGCCTATTCACCGGGGTTATCAGCGGGTACTACGGAGGTGTAGTTGATGAGGTCCTGCAGCGTGTCATAGACGTCATGGGTAACATACCCCTGCTACCCTTCCTCATACTGGTAGTCTCGGTAAGCCCGGTCGAGTGGAGGCTCTGGATAATAGTGATCGTGCTAATAGTGTTCGGCTGGGGTGGCCTAGCGATAGTTATAAGGTCCATGACCCTGAGCATAAAGGAGGAGCCCTACATAGAGGCAGCGCGCTCGGTAGGCGCCTCCAACGCAAGGATACTGCTGAGACACGTCATACCGCAGGTCATACCCTACACCATAGCCAGCCTAGTGTTCTCAGTACCCTCAGCGATCCTTGCCGAGGCGGGGCTCAGCGTAATCGGGCTCGAGCACGGGTGGCCTACATGGGGCAAGATCCTGGCGGCTGCTAGGCAGGCGCAGCGCTACGACGTATGGTGGTGGATCATACCCCCCGGCGTCCTCCTAGCGCTGACATCGCTCACCTTCGTCCTCCTAGGCATGGCTATGGAGAGGATCGTGGAGCCCAGGCTCAGGAGGACGTAGCGTTAACGAAGCAATGAGAGAAACCCTTTTCTCAAAAACCCTTCTCTTCTCTAGAGAACACCGCCACCGGATTTGGCAGGTTCCATGCGGCTACAGCGCGGGGCATAGCCTCGGTGTTGAATGCGGCCGCTACGTAGCCGTGGTGATCGACCACTATAACCCCGGCGGTCCCCCCACCGAACATCCTCGTGAACCCCTCCATAGCCTCCTCAGCAGCCTCGGGGGCGCTCGCACCGCTCTTAACGAGGTCAACAACCCTTCTACAGAGCTGGTACACAACTATGTACTCCCCGAGCCCCGTTGCTGATGCGGCAGCAGCGCCGTTCTCAGCGTAGTAACCCGCGCCGAGGATCGGCGAGTCCCCAACCCTGCCGGGGAGCTTTAGCCACACACCCCCGGTGCTTGTGGCTGCTGCTAGGTTCCCCCTCCTATCCATGGCCACAGCGCCGACCGTGTCCGCAACACCGTAGAGCCTCGCGAATTCCCTAACCCTGCTCCAGTGCGGAACCCTATCTAGGTTCTTCAGGAGCTCCCGGTACCTCTCCAGGACCCTCCTCGGGGTTTCTCCACGCTTCTCAAGCGCGAAGAACTCGGCTATCCTCTCGGCCCCCTCACCAACCATGAGGACGTGGTCGGTGTGCTCGAGTACTACGCGCGCAAGGACAACAGGGTTCCTAACGCTCCTAACAGCTGCAACCCCAGCTCCGCGGAGCCTAGCCCCATCCATAACACCCGCATCCATCTCTACGTACCCAGCTAGGTTAAGGACGCTTCCCATACCGGCGTTCAGCACCCCCGAGTCCTCCATGTACCTAACAGCCTCTACAACAGCGTCTAGTGCATCGCCGCGCTCAGCAGCTGTGAAGCCCCTATGAGCGGCCTCGGCAACAACCTCTAGGACACGCTCCCTATCAACACCACGCGTCCTCCACCTACCCGCGCCCCCATGAACAACTACTACCGGTGGTGCAAGCCTCAACACGCTCACCGCGGTGGTGGCTATGTACAGGGCTTGGAAATAGGCTTTGCCCCTAGCGCACAGCGTTAAAAAGCGGAGTGCCAAGCCTATAACCGCGGTGCACACCTTGACAAGCGACGAGGCGCATAGGCTTAGGATCGCCTGCGGCGCCATCATAGCCGTGCTAGTGATAATAGCCTCGGTATCCGCCTACAGGGCCTACACCCTCGAGAAGGAGCGCAAGGCATTTGTAGAGGACGTAGCCCAGCGGTTCGCACCAGCGCTACTGAGGCTCAGGGGCGATGTGGGGCTTCTCCTCTACCACATCAGGAGCAACAGCAGTGCTGATACCCTCATCTACGTCTCAGCCCTTACGCGGGACAACGCCCTAGCCGTAGCCAAGGCATATGAGCTGCTCTACCGCTACACCCACGACCAGAGGTACCGCAGGCTCTCAACAGCCTTCCGAGAGCTTGGAACAGCCATCAACACCATTATGAATAGGGGGCCCCAGCTCAAGCGGATCCTAGAGGAGAAGCGCTCAGCCCTCGAGCAGCTGGACGGCGTTATGGAGGAGCTGCGGGGGGTTAAGAGCCTTAAAGACGTTCCTGAGAGCGTGGCAGAGGATATCAGCAGAATTGCTAGGGAGCTAACACCTTAACGGGCTTCGGTGATAAGCTATGGGTCTAGCGTTCAAGGAGGTGGAGTTCAATGGGCGTAGGTACCGCGCCCTCATAGATACGGGGTACAACGGACGTGTACTGGTTAGCGGTAGGGTTGCTAAGGAGCTGGGGCTGAAGGTTATTGGTGAGGGTGAGAGGACCACTGTTGATGGGAGGAGGGTTAAGGTGAAGGCGTCCTACGGGAAGCTGAGGATAGACGATGCTGAGGGCTACGCACTCATAGAGGTGATAGACGAGCTCCCACTCGACGTGCTCATAGGGGTTATAGCCCTTGAGGAGCTGGGATTCGTAGTCGACCCCACAACAGGGCGGCTGAGAAGGGTTGGACCCATAGCCTTCTGATCCCGGCTGGAAAAGGGCTTTGGATCAGGCGAAACCTCCTCTATCATCCCACGCGGTCAGCTTATTGAGCCGTCATCACCTCCGCCGCTCCTGACCTTCCTAACGATGAGGACGTGATCCTTCCTACCCACGACCTCCACCTGGTCCCCTGGCTCTATAACCTCACTGGACTCCGCGAGCCAGTACTCACCCTCAACCACGACGAAGCCCTGCTTACCAGGCTCGATCCTATCTACGGCCTTGCCCACCTTCTTCTCCTCTGGTGAGTAGGGCATCCTCGGGCCCCTACGCCTCGACTCTATCACCTTGTAGGTTATGACACCTCCCAGGATCCCGAAGAACCCCCCTAGCCCTAGGGCGAACATCCTGAGGGTCTCTAGGTACTGGGCCGCGAACCCCACGACGCCGCCCCTGAAGGGTGCTAGGAGGAGGCCGAAGGTCATGGCTATGATCCCGGAGATCCCGAGGATCCCGAAGCCCGGGGTTATGAACAGCTCTACGAAGAGCATTATGGAGCCTATCACTATGAGGAGGAGGGCCAGCATGTTTATGTTGAACCCTGAGCCTATGAGGGCCACGATCAGCAGGGTTATGGTGAGGGGCAGTATCTCCAGCCTAGCCGATAGCAAGGCGAAGAGGGTTCCGAACATCCCGAGCATCACTAGTATGGAGTTTATCACCGGGTCTCTCAGAACCGCTAGGGTGTACACCCTTATACTGGGCCTGAGCACTACGTACCCGCTTATCCTTATGGTATAGTTCCTCCCGTCGAGGAGCCTCACGGTCCTCCCGTTGATCTTCGCTATGAGGTCGTCTAGGGAGACCGCCACGAGGTCTGCAACGCCTGCCTGAACAGCCTCCTCACCCGTCAGCACCAGGTTCCTCACAACGAATAGCCTTGCGGCGGTGGTGTTCCTCCCACGGGCCCTGGCGTAGCTCACCGCCTTCTCAGCAACGGGGTTCACGATCTTGCTCTCATTGACGAACTGGACCGTGCCGGTTGCCGGGTTGTATATGATCGGCTGGCTAGCCCCGACGATCGCGTAGGGTGTCAGGGCCACTACGTGCATCGGGAGCAGTATTATTATCCCGGCGCTCAGGGCCTTGCTCTTGACGAACCCTATGACAGGGACCTTGGCCTCTAGAAACGCATCGCCTATGCTCCACGCAGCGTCTAGGTACCCCCCATTGGTGTCGAGAACGACTATGAGTGGGACCCCGCGGGCCTCGGCCTCCCTAAGCCCCTCATCAACCACGTACTCCTTCATAGGCTCGTCCACGGTGGATACCATACCGGTTGCGTAGACGACTATCGCCTGCTGCCCACCGCCCTGCTCAGCGCCCAGCGCCCCTGGTGCGAGGACGAGGAGCAGGGCTAGGAGTAGCGTGGTGGACAGGGCTAGGGATGCAAAAACCCTATGGCTGCGGCTCCACGCCATCGTTCCCGATCACCTCCTCTCCTTCTGCTGGGAGCGCGTAGCGGCTATGGCAGCCCCTATGCTGGTAGCCTCAACACCCTTGGACTCCGTTATCAGGATGAGGTTCCTCTCCTTAGCAACGTCAATGTATGTCTGCAGCTCCCTGAGCCTCAGAGCGACGGGGTGGCTCTCGTAGATCTGCGCTGCCTGGGCCAGGATCGCAGCCGCCGCCTTCTCACCCTCAGCCTCGATTATCCTAGCGCGCTTAAGCCTCTCCGCCTCGGCCTGCTTAGCCATGGCCCTGACCATGGTTTCGGGGAGCTCGACGCTCTTGATCGTGACCGCCACCACCTTGACCCCCCACGGCGAGGTGACCTCGTCTATGATCTTCTGGATCCTCTTGTTGATCTCCTCGCGCTTCACCAGCAGGTCGTCCAGCTCGACCTGACCAACGACATCCCTAAGCGTCGTCTGGGCCAGGAGCGCTATCGCGTAGTGGTAGTCCCTAACCCTTGTAACGACGCGCTCGGGGTCGAGGACCCTGTAGTACACCACCGCATCGACGCTAACGGTTACGTTATCCTTAGTTATCACCTCCTGCTTCGGCACGTCGATCGTTATGAGTCGGAGGTCCACGACGAGGCCGCGGTCTACGAATGGTACGAGTATCACGAGCCCGGGGCCTCGGACCCCTACAAGCCTGCCGAGCCTGAGGACAACAAGTCTCTCCCACTCCTTAACGATCCTTATAGCGCTGGCCAGTATGCCTGCTGCTAAGAGGGCTAGGAATGCGGCTAGAGCTATGAACGTAAGCTCCACTCCAACGCACCATGTAGAGTATCTTTGTGCGGAGGTTATATTTCTGCGCTGATCGATGCCCCGGGTTTAAGTGTAGGGTTAATTATGCTGTTAAAGGAGGTGTGCAGAGTAGAAACTCGGGAAAGGTCTATACTTGATGCCGGGGCTCAGAAGCTCTAGGGGTATGGAGAGCCTAAGCAAGGCGTTGACAGATATAGTGCTGATAAGCAGGCTCGTTCTCGAGGGGGAGGCTCTGGAGTTCACACACGTTGATAGGGCGTCGCTAGACGACCTTGTGGAGAGGTGCCCCCGTGAATCCCCCTGCTACGTATCTGCCAAAGGGGCCTCGGGAACCCTGCACCTCCTCGTGTACAGGGGGTACGTGGTTGCGGCATCGTTTAGAAGGGGTCTTGGGTGGGCCACGGGCTCGGACGCCCTTAGGGAGGCGGAGACCCTGGAGGATGTCGATGTGACAGTCGTTGAGGTTCCCCGCAGCCTACTCCCTCAGGAGTT
>QMWY01000014.1 GCA_003661865.1 Thermoprotei archaeon | reverse complement strand
GGCGTAATCCTAAGCGAAAAAGACAAGAAATGCCCACCACTAAAACAAGCAGAAACAAACTTCGAATACCCAACGTAGAGTATACCGCTTAACCATTTCATTCCTTATTATTCTTATTCCTTCTAAGACTTGGATCCTTAATAAACAATGTATTGTGTTGATGTAGATGTTTGAGAATGGAAATCACTAGGAAGAATAAAGTCTCAATGGGCTTCATAACGTTATAATAGGTTTTTAACTGATGGGTGTCGCAGTATGTTATTGTTTAGATTTTATGAGTATTGTTTTGGTTATTGTTTGTAGTTCTTCTTTTCTAAGTATCTTTAGAACTAGTAGTACTGCGTAGGCTGTGGCTAGAGCTAGAATTGTTGTGGCTATGCTTTGTCCTAGTGGTTTTAGTGTGAGGTATACGGCTATAGTGGCTACAGTGGCTACTCCTCGAATAAAGCCATAGCACACAGCATAACCCCAAACTCTCTTCAAAGATTCTTGGATGGATGTCTTTGTGAGGCTCTGGGGTGCTGGAGCTGTGCTGAACGATCGTATTCCGTTTGCCTTGCTCGGGCTATGGTAGGCTCTTCGCGGCAGACTTAATATGGGGGTGCGGGCAGCTCGTTACTGATGAGGCTGGTCGCTAAGCGGTTGTTGGGGTGTGTGGCTCTCTACACACTCTGCTTCTTCTTAGTGGCTGGGCTATGCTTCACTATATACGACATGTTAAGACTAGCTGGGGGAGTGAGTAGCAGCTCCGCGTTTAGGTTCTTACTGGCGAGTAGTAAAGCCTCAACTTGTTCGATAAGAAACGTATACGACGGGGCACTGCCAGCCTCTTCATAGACCTCGGATCTGTATCGTTGGAGAACTACAGGCTTAGCACTGTTTGGCGCAATTTGAGCATGACCTCTCTCCAACACGCAGAACTCAACACCGATTTACAGGGCTTGTGCTGGGCTAGACGGGTTGAACTATTATCTTGGGTTGATATAGGGGTTGTGCTTATGGTTTTACGGTTAGACTTATTAGTGTATGGTTGCACTATCTTGTAGTGGGTGCACTGTTTTGCTGAAGATGGTGGTGAAGGTTCGTAGGAAGGGTGTGCTAATACTGCCTAAGGCGTTGAGGGAGCGGGTCGGTATTGAGGAGGGTGATGAAGTAGTAGCTGAGGTTGTTGGTGAATCGATTGTATTGAAGCCTTTGAAGCCCAGGGTAGTGGATGTTGATGTTGAGAAGGTGTATGAGATTGTTAGGGAGGAGAAGAAGGAGTGGGATGTGAGGCTAGATGCTCTTGCCGGAAAAGCTGGTGCTTGATACGAGTGTACTAGTAGAATACATCATCGCGAGATCCCCCTACAGGAGTATCGTTGAAGATATCTTTGCAAAGGCTAAGCGTAGAGAACTGGAGCTATACGTGAATACTATTACCCTTGCCGAAACGCTCTACACCACCACGAAGATCTATAAGGCGGCAAACATTGAGAACCCTAACGAAGAAGCAGAGAACTTCATAACATGGATCACAGCTAAAGCAAGGGTAATCGATATCGATACACCCACATCAATACTAGCAGGAGAGCTTAAGAAGAAACTGAGAATAGCACTACCCGACTGCTTCGTTATAGCCTCAGCGAGGAGAATCGGGGGCAGGGCTCTCTTCAAGAAGATCGAGGCCGAGATGAGAAACGTAATAGAAGAACTCCGTGAACTAGGGGTAGTATTCCTTGAAGAAATACACAAACTATAAAGGCAAATACAGGAAACAATACACCAAGCCTACTACACTATCTACAGGTTCATCGCCTAGCACTGTTACGCTGTCTCTACGATGTTACTTCCCCTGCATAGGTGTATGTGGCGTGGATAGCTGGCTAGGCGTCGGTGATGCAGTGCCGTGCCAATCCGTACCGGTTTTCCTCCTCCCCTACCGATGTAGTGAGTATTCGTAGCGGTTGGGATACCTTAATATCTATGAAGCCACCATCTTTCAACACTACACAGAGCCTTCTACGTATAGTAAAGGGTCTTCCCAATGCGATGCGACTGTAATGCTCTTCTATGAATCGTTTGATTCCTTCTAAGACCCTCCTGCACTCCAATGCCTCTAGGTAGTCCTCATATGCTGGGTGCTCGGATACCTTCCCACCCCCTATCAGTCGGAGTAGCTCCCTCGATGAGGAAGCCCCATAGGCTTTAAGTATCTCTCCAAGCTCCTCCATTAACCTAGTATACTCAGTGATCAGGTCAGTGATCTGAAGCACTAGATACTATACACTAGGACTAAAACCAGGCTTATCACTACGCATTCGCAGAGAAGCTAGTTGAGGATCCTGTGTTCAGAGCGACGACACTAAACATCCTGAGGTACCTAGCCCGGGAGAGAGCAGGGAGAATACTCCTCTCAAGATTGACCCGGGAGACCTACTAGGGCTTCCTCCCTCCTCTACCCCGCCTCTGCTCCATCCGCGGTTCTGGGCACTGTCTCAGTTCTTCTCCATCCCCTGCTTCTCCACGCCTCCTGCTTCTCGGGAGCCGTTGGGCGTTCCCCAGGACTGCGGCTAATATCACCTTCTGGGCCTAAGACCTCGCTCTTAAGCCGTGACTTCTTAGCAGTAGTTGCCACACCAATCTCCAACTGTTTAGCACCCGTCGCAGATGCACTTCGAGGATAAGCGCTTGTAACCCATCTCTCTGGCATCTTTCTCGACTTAATGTGCGGCGTGCGGCAGACGTTCGGCGCCGAAGCGCTTATAAGCCCTGATGCCTGTATGGATAATCGGCGATAAGTATGAGGTCGAAGCCGAGCACCGACGTCGTTGAGAAGCTGAGCAGGCTGTGCACCAGGTTGAGTAAGCTGGCGGCTACACTGAGGCTTAGTGGGGATCTCGAGGCTATTAGGGATGCTGTGGCAGCTGAGCTTCAGAGGATTGCAGATGAGATGAAGAGGTCTATAGAGCTTCTGCGAGGTAATGAGGGAACCGGGCAGGTTCAGGCGAGGCGAAGCACAGGTGCAATGGATCCGAGGCTTGGACGCCTGTACCTGTCAAGGAGTAGGGGGAGGATTCTGTACTCGGTCAATGGCTGCAGAGCTCTGCTGGACCCTGACGGAACTAGGGTTTATTTCGATGGTTGCTGGAACTCTGAATACACCGTTGCGTCTCTCTATATGTATCCGCAGGAGCTCGTCAAGGTACTCGATAATATCGATGCTGAGGACATCGACAATGCCAAGAGGTTGATCCTGGATCTCGTACATGGAGGCGGTTTCAGGAGAACGGTTATGAAGATCCTGCGGAACGAACGTGTGAGGGAGCTCCTGGCGCGGATGGTGGTCGATAAAGAGGTTAGGAATAGGGTTTTGGAGATCCTGAAAAAGTTTAGGAGGTGAGGAGCAGTGGCGTTCATCTGTCCACGCTGCGGCGCAGTTCTAAAGCCCCTGGTTAAGGAGGGTAGGGTCTACGGCTTTCGCTGCACCTTCTGCGGCCTCCGCATCGATAGGAAGAGGGTGCGTCAAACAGCGCCGAGCTACTTCAGGTCGTTCGACCCTGTGCGACTCTTCCGTAACCTCAGGCGTGGCGGGCTCTGCACGGGTTATAGGCGCAGCACCTGTATGAAGGATCTGTACCCAACGCTGCGCAGCCTCGGTATTCTTCGAAGAGATAGGCTAACGCCGTTCGGCAGGGAGCTGCGTCGCTTAGAGAACCTTGAAGAGTTCTTAGAGCTTCTTCGCCAAGACTTGGGTAACTTCCTAGAGCAGTGCACCTACCTAGGTATGGGAGGCGTTAAATCGCGGATGGAGGCGGAGAGGTTTCTTAAACAGTTGAATAGGTACCTAGGGGTGTTAACCAGGCAGAGAGAGTCGCCGGGCTAGCATAGGTGCTGGCAATGCCTAGGAGGCTTCCAAGGGATGTGGATCACCGATGCCTCGACTCTGTACTGAGGCACATAGGCTGCGTAAAACTGAGGGTGAGGGGTAGCCACGCAAGGTACTCATGCCCCAGCGGTAGGGTCACAGTGCCCATCTACAAGGTGTATAGCCCCGGACTCCTCATGAAGATCATTGCACAGGTGGGGCTTTCCAGAGAAGAGTTCCTGAGGCTCTACGAAGAGCTCTGCTGAGGCCTCTTCACATAGGGTACGATCTCTAGGTCTATGTAGCTGGGGTCTACCCCGTGTATATCCTCGATGGTTAGTAGAAGGGCCTCTCTCAGGTTCGCGATAGCCTCCTCGGGGCTCCTCCCCTGGTCAGCAACGATCTCCCCGTGGTAGATCGCCTCAGCGATCCACCACCCCGGGTCATCGGGGTCGCGGTAAACAACAGCCTCTACAGATACCCTCAGCAACCTGCGCTGAACAGCCACAGCCACACACCTGTGGATGCTGAACCGCTTCCAGAGCTATAAAGCCTCGTGTTACGCAGCCACAGCAAAGCGCCTAGATATCCTAGATACGGAGAGGATCCTTCCCCTAGCTACCGCCGCTAATGCTCCCCGCTTCGGAACGAGGCTTTACATGCACCGGGTTCGGCGCTGCGCAACCTTCCCCGGGCGCTCTGATCCCTAGCTTCTCGGCGCTCTTCCCCGGGGGCTGCCGAAAAGTGTTGTCGATTATCAGCTTCTCCCTCCCTGCGTATCTATAGGTGGTGACGATATGGAGTGGCTTAGCTACTCTCCCCCATCTCTTCTCTTATCCTCTCCGCCTCTCTGAACGATATGCTAACGGCTATTATGTAGGCCAGGGCGGCTACGCATATAGATAACGGGAGGAACGGCGGGGCCTCTGCAAGTGTTATCAGTGCTAAGGATGAGAGTGTTGTGAAGAGTATAAGCATGCCTAGAGCTGCTGTGGTCTTGTAGATACCTGGTGGAGTACCGGTGTGAGGGAGCGTAACCAGTGCTATGTACAGGGATCCGAAAGCCGCTACGATGATCATGCCTACAGTGGCCATGTTTACAAGTATAGGCATCCGCGTATCGGTACCGAGGATAGTCTGCTGAGCACTACCTATCAGTACAAATGCGTAGAATAGGAGAGCCACTCCCACTACCGAGAACCACAGCTCTAAGGTCTCCTCAGCACTTGCTTCACGCCCCCGTACCCACTCGATAAGCACGTAGATCGGTATGGTCATTGAGGAGAGAACAGCTGCGACGATCACTGCGCCGCCCAACCTGCTCAGCAAGTCTATGAGCAGCGAGAACAGGGTGCGGATAAGCAATGCAGAACCCTCACCCGAAGCGTGGCCCGTACCGGTGCTACGGATCCCAAGCACGACCAGCACTCCTAGCCCTAGTAGGTATAGCAGGGTAGCCGCGGCGTAGCGCTGCCGAAGAACCCTATACACAGCTCCCCTGTACCGATACACGAAGTCGGTTGGCGCAGAGAACGACCACATAGCAGCAATATACATGAGCAGAGCCGCCAGCAGCACAACAAGCTCCATCAGGCACCACCGGTGCAGCTGCTCCTACGCCCATAGCTTCATAGATACAAGGAGATTATACTCATAGCACTACTCATCTCCTCCATCCCGCCGAGAAAATATCCGGAGCCTATCCATAATCTCCTTAACAGCGTTGATAGACCTACGTATCCTCGTGTTCCTTACATTTTCTCCGATTCGTGGCTTCTTGTATAGATGTAAACTACGGGGAACGTTAAACCAGCTAGCTCACCACTATGAGCAACGCGGCGTAGATGGGCTGTTGTAGCGCTGCTAGGCTGTGCAGTGTAGATACGATGGGTTCGGCCGGGTATCGAGGATTGCCATAGCTTTATGTATAGTTACAGCTTTTCCCCTAGGTAGGTATGTAAGGGCTGTGGTGGGGAGCTGCATGGTTTCGGAGTACCTGGTCTCTGCGATGCGTAGACCTGGGGATCACGGTGTTAGTACTGGGGTAGAGGAGTCGTATTCGTATGGTGAGGACTACGGTATGACTGTGGGGGAGGGTGTACGGGTATCGGGTATGGCTACCGTTGACCTGTGGCTGGATAGGGGCTCGATATACGTGGTTCTGGGAAGGGGTGAGCACTACATAGAGGTGGATGCAAAGGTGATCATAGGTGTTGGAAGAGGCGGTATCACCGATATCGAGGTTCTGCTAGATAGAGAAGGTGTTGAGAAGCTAAGGGAGCTTCTCAGGCCACACGGTTATCGGGAGTAGGCACGTAGAAGTCTTCTCCACAACCACGACTATGGTATAGCCACCTGCTGAAGAGCTTCTGCACGGAACCCTAACCCGGTACCTAGGCCCTTCAACACCCTCCCTATCGCACTGGAAACACCCGTTTCTCCACGAATCCTCGCATCTGTAACCGGTACGCCAAGCACTGCTAGGTAGGTGAAGGGGCTGTATATACCTATACCCATCCAGCTATATGACCTGGGCTAGGTATAGAGAGGTGTGGATACGGGGTCTAGAGATGATAAGATCGATCACTATCGAGAACCTGCGCGGTGTTGCCCGCGGCTCTGTAGAAGGTCTAAGCCAGGTAAGCATTCTGCTGGGTAAGAACGGTAGTGGCAAGTCAACGGTGCTCGAGGCGATATACATAGCCTCCTCATGGGTCAGCTCCTCAGATCCTATATACGATGTTAAGAGGCTCGACTATGTGATCAGTAGGCGTGGAGGCTCGGGGAATTGGAACAGTTCGAGAGAGGCGCTATGGTTCTCTATGGACACCTCTAGAGATATAGCCATAGATCTCGGGATCGGTGATGCTAGGTACAGGTTCATACTCACGGGGAGCGTGCGTGATCCATGCGCACTATTAAGGCTCGATAGGGAAACCGCTGTGAGGCTCGGGCTACCCGAAGGGCGTAGCTACTCATGCCTATCCCTAAACAGGGTATACATCTATTCAGGAGAGGCGGTGAATACACTCTTCGTTGATAAGGGCAGGATCTTGGAGTCCCATGCGTTAAAGACCCTAGCCGATCTGCTCGGGGGTGTTGCGCTGATCGATACCCGTGCCCTAACTAGGCTGAGGAGTATTGAGAGGAGCTGCTGGCGCATGGTCGCTGCTAAGAGGCTTGATAAGAGGATCGTGGAGGTGCTTAGAGAGGAGTTCGAGCCCGATGCGGAGGGGCTCACCTACATACCCATGGGGAGCGAGTACGTGCTCTCGCTCCAGCTCTCCAAGACCAGTGTCAGGATCGATGACCTGGGCGACGGGGCTAAGATGAGTGTGGTTACGGGGCTAATGCTCTTGGCGTATAGACCTAGGGTGATCCTCCTAGAGGACCCCGAGAGCCATATGCATCCCACGGGCCTCGCTAGCTACCTAGGCTTTGTTCTACGCCTAGCTAAGGATATGGGTAGCCAGGTCATAGTCTCTAGCCATAGCATAGAGCTTGTGAGGATAGCTAGGAGGCTTTGTAGAGACCTAGGGCTAGAGCTATCCATACACTTCATAGAGAGGTCCAGCGATGGAGAGCTGAGGAGCAGGAGGCTAAGCTCCATAGATAGCGAGGTTCTAGAGAAGCTCGGGCTCGACCCACGCTTCCTCTACGTAATCTAGCGCCCCGCCCCAGGTGGTAGCGATGATGTACCAGTTATCTAGAGATGAATCGTTTGATGCATTCGTATTCAGGAGGCTTAGGGGGCTTAGCAGCATAGTGCTCTGCGAAGGGGTTACCGAAGAGAAGGTGTTCAAGAAGCTTGTAGAGAAGCTGGGTATAGAGGTAGCGGTTCCCATAGGAGTTACTGAGTGTGGAGGCTTACCCCATATCTACGATGTGGCAGCCGTGGTTCTATCACTGATCATCGTGATCAGTAGGAAGGTTAGGAGAATCGGAGTGATAGTAGACGGAGAGGAGATGACACCTATCGAGAGGGTGAAGAGCATACTGCATAGCCTCAAGTCTAGGGGTATAGCTGTTGATGTAACCGAGGAGGTCTGCAACCAGCTATACCGAGTCGGGATCTCCGGTCCCCGAAGTATAGAACTCCTAATAGCGGTAAATGGAGTGTACAGCTACTCCTTTGAAAGGCACAGCATACACGACCACGGGCTTCTACTAGCCCAGCGACTAGGAGCCGTGGATAGCTCCCGCGTAGCCAACCTAAGATTAGCAGAGGAAGCCGTGGGAAGAGACGAGCTTCTCAAGCTGATAGATAGGGCAACACCCAACACACTTAGAGAGTGCTTCAAACACATAGCCTGCATGATAGAGCTTCTATTCGCATCTAGACCTCAGAGGTCTTGAAGATTAGCACAGTCTATACACAGGACCGCATGCCGAAACGGCAACTCTTCTAGTTCTCCGAGAGCTTAATCGCGCGACTCGATCGATCCTTGGCCCGTAGACCACAGTCCCTAGTACTTTAACCAGCTCTATACGCAGCATTACTCTCTGAGACCCTATATCCATAGGTTCTTCGACAATCTCAGCATCTCCGTAAATCTCTCGGGATCGCGAGGACTACCATTACCTACAAAGGCGAGTTTATCGGGGTGTGGCTGCATCTTGCCGTTTGTTGTCAGGAACTGTTGAGGAGGTGATGCGGTGGTAGGGGGGGCTATGGATGTATAGTTGATTGGGCATGCAGGAGATGGGCTATTAAGACTTAGAAACCTGAGACCATCCGAGGGTGATGTGTAGAGCTGTTGAGGAAAACCCATCAGTCTTACAGAGGTAGTGAAGCGGCTAGGGTATGGGCTGAGAGAAAGCTGCATAGGAAGTTCTATAAGCTTAGGCATCTGCACATAGACCAGGTGTTCTAGCCGTGGGTTCGAGGAGGTATATCGTTGCTATAGATAGGAGCGGTTGCTACAGATTAGAGGTGTTCGGCATCACCGCTACGCCTATCGATGCTCAGAGCGTTCTCATTAGCTACTCCAACTTCTTTAAGCATATGAGGAAGCTCGGCTCGCAGAAAGGGTGTATGTACCCAAGATGCTCAGGGTGATCAACAAGTTGATAGACGAACGCGTTATTGCCAGTCTCAGGGTATCTGCTAGGCTAGACAGCGCCGTAGAAGCCGTGCATAGAAGGGAATCGGCTATCATAGCATGCATAGTAGATGATAACACCTACCAGTACCACACCACGAGCAGTAGCAAAAATCAGTAGCTACCTCAAGAACATCCCACTCGTACTGCTGGAGAGCACGCTCAAGAAACCCAGTAGGGAACTCATAGAGAAGGTGCATAGAGCAGGCCTAACAATGGTCTTTCTAAGAACTGTTGTGAAGATAAGCGACAACATAGCGAACTACACCAGGAGCATACTCGGGGAGCAGCTACAGAAGGTACCACAGGTATGGAGATTGTGAAGAGGAGAACGCCCAAACATCCCTACCCGTAGGGAGTCCTACGGACCTATAACGGGTCTAGCCCTATCACACCCCCTACGGGCTACCGGTCGGGGGCGCCTCTAGTTAACAGAGATATCGCCATCCATACTTATATCCCTTCGCAGCTTTGCCCTTGCTACTTGACTCATACCTAACTAAGTAGGTATGGATTCATGCAGTGTGCTGAGGTACCTAGGGTACTCGGAATCAGCCTCCTCAAGAAGATCCATGTAATGCCTAGCGCTTACGGTCAGCTCTCCGAACTTCCCCACTATGAACCTGTACACATCGCTATCTCCGAGAACCATCCCTGTACCTCTCTATTAGCGGTAACAAGTCTCTTCACCTGCCACTCCAATCCACAAACTCCTCCTCTTGATAATCCTCGGGCCTACCGGCAACCTCTTCTATCTCTCTGCTCATCCTCACTAACCATGGGTAGCAGCTCAATGAGAAACTCTAGGAGGGCTCTTCTAACCTCTTCCCTCACGATCCTCCTAAGCTCCTCAACACCGATACCCGACATTGAAACACCCATCGCAACACCCTACTCCTCAACCCCATTTAAACGGTTATGAAGCTAGTAAATTGATGCAAGGAGATGGCTGTTCACAAGCTAGGTTTTACTAAGGTCTGGGAACACTGTGGATAGCTAGCCTATTACGCTGTACCCGTTATGCGGGCGCTGTGCTACCGGCTAAACTTATAGTCTGTGATCTGTAGTCTGTAGCTCGGTGTGCCTATGCCTAGAACTATACAGGTTCGGGACGAGACTTATCGTGCTCTAGAGAAGCTGAAGAGGAGGTTGGGGGCGCGGAGCTTTGATGAGGTTATCGAGAAGCTTGTGCTGAGGGAGCTGGGGCTTCCTGAGGATATGTTTGGTGTTGATAGGGGTAGGGTATCCCCGTTTAGCGAGAGGGATAGGATGGAGGATCGGGAGTGGTAGTCTACGATACGTATGCATGGATAGAGTACTTCAGGGGCTCTAGAAAGGGTGAGAGGGTAAGAGCGCTTCTGCGAAGAGGGGGCTTCACCCCATCGATCGTGCTGGCAGAGATCGCGAGGAAGTACATGCGCGAAGGATATGCTGTAGATGAGGTCAGGAAGAGACTCCTATTCATAGAGACTAGGACAAGGATTGTACCTATAGATACCGAGCTATCGCTTAGAGCAGCCAAAACCTACCTAGAGCTATACGAATACGCTAAGAAAAACAGGCTTCGAACACCGAGCCTAGCCGACGCAGTAGTGTACGCAGCGGCGCTGACCCTAGGCGAGGAGCTTGTAACCGGAGATAGGCTATTCAAAGACCTCCCCAACGTGATATACATAGGCGACTAGCCCCACGGCGAGAAGCCCAGCGCCAGACATGTACAGTGTGCTCGGAAAAGCAGGGTAAGGAAATAGATAGAGAGCACCGTAAACCACGACTACCCCCTGGAGCAGGAGGCTAAACCCTTGTGTGGCTCCTCACTCCTCAGCTCTATGGGGTTAGCAACTAGTTTATCAGAGCTTAGCCGCTCTGTCTATATGAGGGCTACGCAGCATGGCTAGGGTTATCCGTGCTAGGTACGAGAACGGTGTGTTGAAGCCCCTGGATAAGCTGGATCTCGAGGAGGGTGAAGAGATCAACATAGTCGTTGTTAAGCGTGACCTATCTAAGTATCGCGGTGTGCTAGGTAAGGCCTCCTATGAAGAGCTAAAAGAGCTTGAGGGTGAAGCACATTACCAGGCTTAGCCACCCTGGCAGCTACGTCACAGTGTTCATAGATACGAACGTGTTCTACAACGTCCTGTTTGAGACGGAGTATGCTGATCTGTCTCAACACCTCCTAGAGACTATACCGGACCCCGTAACGTCATATACCGTGGTCAATGAGCTTATCTTCATTGTTGCTAGAAGGTGATAGCGAGGCATGGATAAGCTGATGTGGAGGAGTACATTGACAGAGCGCTAGGCCTGTTAAAGGATTCGAACGTGAGGATAGTGGAGGACTACCATAGCCTAAGTGAATGGCTAGAGATCATGAAGAAACACAGGCTATTACCAAGCGATGCGCAGATAGCCCTCACATGTAAGCATCACAATATAAAGGTTATCGCAACCTTCGACGAAGACTTTAGGAGAGTACCATGGCTAGAAGTAGTACCCTAAAACCACATGTATACAACCCATCCTACGGAACTATACTTAGGAGATGAACATGTTAGAGCTCTTCATGAACATATAATTGTAAGGCGTGTATAGTAATGAGAAAATTCCTGCGTACCCAGGCTTCTCTATATCAAGCATCGGTGTAGAGCTGTAGTCCCTAAGCGTGATCAGTGCTTCAAGTATTCTCCTCCGGATCTGCTGATCTAATTAATCCAACTGCTTCTTGGCTTTCCGTGTAAGGTATACCTCGTATCTCATCGGGTTTCAGAGCCTCTCAGAACATCCTCTAGCTTTACAAGCTCTACCCTACCCCTCTTCTTCTCAGCTTCATACTCCTCGATAACCCTAGCCTCGTTAGGGAGAGGCTCCTCAACACCTACCAAATGCTCCTCTGGAAGAGGCTCTATACGCTCCAGCACCTCCCTAAGAGCACGGATCTCCTCTAGAAGCATCTTCTCCATAGTAGCCGGCATATCGGGGCCCTCCCATCTACACTAATGCTCATGACTTAATTTATCTACCGGGGGCCGCAATAAGGTAGCTAGCCCTATACGCGTTGGCCCGTCATAGAGACGAGCTGGGATAAGTAGGTAAGTAGAAGAGCTGTGAGAAAACTGCGCAAACATGTCGAGGT
>QMWY01000013.1 GCA_003661865.1 Thermoprotei archaeon | reverse complement strand
TGTCGAGGCGGTTGCCGAGCTGGTGGAGAGGGCCCCAGAGCTAGCGGTGGCGATCATGAAGACCGAGATCCTTGGCTCGCTGAAGGGCCTCGGCCCGCTTAGAGCACTCAGACTCCTTAAGAAGCTTGCGGAGCTCGCTAAGGATGTTGCACGCCTCCCGGGCTAGCAGGCGGGGGCTGAACCTGGGCGGGGACGTTATGGCTACGGAGAGCCTGTAGAGCTCCGCACCCGCGTAGCCCGATATCACCACGGCGACCTCGCCCACTCCCGGTATCCTAACCCCTCCGTGGATAACCTCTAGGGGCATGTCGTTGGGGGCTATCCTGACCTCGCGGACGAGCTTTATGCCGAGCTCCTCCAGTACAGAGCTACACCTAACAGCATCCGCCCCCAGCTCCTCCGACGCCTCGGCCCTGATCAGCTCTAGGCTAGCCCCGATAACACCCACAACACTCTGGAACTCCTCAGCAACCTCCTCGCATCCGCAGCCGCTGCACCTCACCGAGAGGAGGGCGTAGCGGGGCCCTACGAAGAGCCCGACCTCGATCCTCCCGACCCTGCCGACCACCTGCATAGGCACGTCGTTGTAGAGCGCCTTGCCCTTGCTGGATAAGTACGAGAAGAGACGCCACACCCCCTCCTCAACCGAGGAGAGGACCAGCTTAGCACCCACATGTACGCTCCTCAACATCCCAGCTGTTGTGCTGGGGCGTAACAGGGTTTATACGCGTTCCCCTCTAACTCCGCAGCTTCGCGGGGTAAGCGGGTTTAGCGGTGGTACCCCCTGCACGAGGTACCTGATGAGTGTTTGGGCAACTGCTACACTAGTACCCTCCATGGCCTCCCACGTATACCCAGCTATATGCGGTGTTAAAACAACATTCTCCATAGAGGCCAGTGGGCTCGTTGGTGGAAGAGGCTCCTCCTCAAACACGTCTAGTCCAGCACCCGCAATGACCCCTTCTCTAAGCGCATCTACCAGTGCATTTGTATCGATAACGGCCCCCCTACTAACATTCACAAGCACAGCTCCTCTTTTCGCACGGAATAGGAGCGAGCGGCTGATCATGTGATGGGTTTCAGGAGTATGGGCCACTGCCACCACAACAATATCGCTCTCCTCAAACAGCTTCTCCAGCCCCACGTACTCTACACCAACACCGTGCTCCAGCTCGGGCTTCCTCCTACTCCAGTACACGACGCGACTCCCCAACGCCTTGAATAGACGAGCAGCTGCTGAGCCCACGCGTCCCGCCCCTACAATACCAACGGTCTTCCCCTTCAAGGACGTGCCTATTAGTGATCGCGGAGCCGGTCCTTCTCTCCATGCACCACTCCGTACATACCTATCGCCCCTAGCAACATTCCTAAGAACGGCTAGTGCCAGCGCCAGTGCATGTTCAGCGACGGATTCCGCTATAGCATCAGGCTCATTCGCCACGCATACACCTCGCTCTTCACACGTATCCAGGTCTACATTCTCGTAACCACTTCCATGGATAACCACTATTCTCAGCTTATCTGAGCATCTCAGAAGCTCAGAGTTGACGCGATGAATAGGGGTGATAACTAGGCCCTGTGCATCGCGAATCTCCTTGCATAGCCACTCAAATGGCGGGACTCTACCCTTGCTGTAGACCACTACTTCGAAACCCTTTTCTCTTAGGAGCTCAAGTCCCTTCCTATGGACCTTAACAGCGTAGACCACCTTAAGGCTTCCCAAGCTCTGCACCCAGCTCAGTGTTTCCCGGAAACACTGATTTCTATGCCTAGGCACCTTCACCCGGGGTGGTGAATACGGACACTGTTGCATTCGTGAATGGCGTTATATATACCGGATTCTCACCGCCTAGACGTGTTAGAGGGCTTGCTGTTGTCAACGGTATAGTAGTCTATGCAGGTGATCCTGCTAGGGCTGCTGGGATCGTTAAGGGTTTAGGCGGTGATATCGTAGATCTAGGTGGTAAGGTAGCTATTCCTGGATTTGTAGATGCACACCTACATCTAGACAGCCTAGGAATGAGCCTGCGCTCAGCGGATCTAAGGGGTGTTCGCTCTATAGCGGAGCTGCGAGAGCGTATCAGGAGATTCCTTGAGCAACACCCTGATACCGAGGTCGTGTTTGGAAGAGGCTGGGATCAGGAGCTGTTCAAGGAAGGTAGATGGCCCACGCGGTGGGACATAGATGATGTAACAGGAGATAGACCTGCGGTGTTAGTAAGGGTCTGTGGCCACGCGGCCCTGCTCAATACTAGGGCTCTTGTAGAGAGCGGGTTGATAGATGTTAAGAGCCCATTGATCATGCGTAGGGAAGATGGGGAACCCACAGGGGTAGTAAAGGAGGAGTTCGTGCAGCGTGCTATAGAGGCGCTGGGTGCTAGGAGAGGACTTGTTAAAGCTCTTGAAGAGGGGGCTAGGTACGTCGCAGCTCATGGGGTTACAGAGGTAGGGTTTGTAAGCTGCAATCTGGATTCCCTTAACGCCGTTATGGAGCTGTGGAGAAGGGGTAAGCTGCCGATCAGGGTCAGACTATACTTAGAACCTGAGGCTTTCAGGAGGTGCAGCAGCTGCTTAGCCCCGGGCTTTGGAGATGGCCTACTAAGGGTGACGGGTCTAAAGGTCATAGTAGATGGGTCATTAGGTGCTAGGACTGCATGGCTTAGCGAACCCTATGCCGACGACCCTTCGACTAGAGGGTCACTGCTCTGGAGTTACGAGGAGCTAAAGGAGGTCGCGATGCTAGCTTTTGAGAGGGGGTTCCAGCTAGCGATTCATGCAATTGGCGATGCTACGCTCGATATCGTTCTCAGGCTCTATAGGGAGCTAGGGGTTTCCCAGGGCGATAGGGCTAGGGTAGAGCATGCTTCGGTGGCTAGACCTGAGCAGATCGCCGAGATGGCGAAAATAGGTGCTGTAGCTGTTGTTCAGCCACACTTTGTTATTACCGATTGGTGGGTTGTTAGGAGGGTTGGTAAGGGAAGAGTAACCTGGGTATACCCGTTCCGCACGATGGTGAGGAGAGGAGTTAGGCTAGCACTATCGACCGATGCCCCGGTGGAGCCTGTAGATCCTTTCGAGACGCTATACGCAGCTGTTACCCGCGGAATCAATGAAGGTATAGAGCTGGGGAGGATAACACCAAACGAAACCCTAGAGGTCCACGAGGCACTGGATGCATATACACGGGGCTCCGCCTACGCATTGAGGGACCCCATGGCCGGATCGCTTGAGCCTGGACATTACGCAGATCTAGTGGTGCTCAGCGCTGACCCGCTGGCTACAGAGCCCACGAAGCTTAGGGATATAGAGGTTGTTGAGACGTACGTTGGTGGCAGAAGGGTCTATCCGTGATGAGCACTTCGGCTAGCTGACCGCTGATGAATATCACCCTCGCTGAGCTACACGCTTAGGGATTTTTACCACCGCTTCTCCCAAGCGCTGAGAGGCGTAGCTGAATGAAGCCGATAGCGCTGATGCTGCTATGCCTAGGCTTGACATCGATAGGTGCGCTGCTGATCGTTGCCATGAACACGGTAGCACCGCTCATAATGGATGAGCTATCCATACCTCCCAGCATAATGGGCTTCGCCATAGCCGCCGTTACGCTAAACGCCTTCCTCTCATCACCGCTGATAGGGGTTCTAATCGATAGGTTTGGCCCAGTAAGAGTAGGGGTTGCTGGCCTACTCACCATGTCATTGGCAACGCTACTGACAAGTATGGCCAATAGTGCGGGATGGCTAGTAGCAACCCGTCTCCTACTAGGGCTGGTATCCCCTGCTCTCTGGCCATCATGTGCGAAGCTCGTCTCGCTCTACGTACCGCAATCCATGGTAGGGGTCGCGACGGCTCTTTATGACGCGGGGTCTATAGTTGGGTTAGCAGCATCGTACGTTATCGTAGGCTTTGCCGAGGCGTCATGGAGAAGGAGCCTTGTGTACACCTCCGCTATGGGCATAGCCTACGCCGTTCTGTACGCTGTAGCTATTCGACGGCTATGGGGCTACCACCAGGCCGATGTACATGAGGAGCGCGTTGGCACTAGAACCCTCAGATCATCTCTAGGAACCGTTGCTCTGCTCCTAGCAGGGTTCTTCCTAACGCTTCAGACCTGGGGACTCCTAATATCATGGACCTCGACCTTCTTCGTGAAGGAGCTGGGGCTGAAGTACCAAGATCTTGTGCTGTACATGGTTTTGGTGGCTATCCTAGGTACATGTGCTGAGGTAATCGCGGGGCTTATCTCCGATAGGATGGGCGGTTTAAGGGGTAGGAAATTCGTGATCGCCGTTGGACAGGGCGTAACCACAGCTGCGCTACTGGGGCTCTACGCAGTTCCGGAACGCTCAGCATCTCTACTACTAACCCTAGCAGCATTCGTATCCTACAAGTTCGCCACAGTGACCTTCTGGGCTGTTATAAACGATGTTGTGCCTCCAGCCATTGTGGGTAGGGTAAGCGGGCTCTACTCGATGTCTGCGCAGCTAGCGCTCTTCACATCGCCAGTGCTCAACGGGTTCCTGATCGAGGTCGCCGGGAGCCTGAGGATAGGCTTCCTCTACTCCGCCATAACCCTAACTATCTCCACAGCAGCTTACCTAGCTCTCAAGCCCATGGAGGGAGCTAGATCCTGAGCCTCTTAACAAGGTCCTCTAGGGCTTCGCGCCCCCTACCGATAATGGGCCTTCCATGACTCGGGAGCACGTGCTTAAACTTCAGCTCGAGAAGCCTCTTTATAGACCTCCTATTACCCTCAGGATCAAGCGAGTATTGCTGCGGGATCTCATAGAGAGCACCGTTCTCCTCATAGGCTAGGTCCCCTATGAAGATCGCGCCCAGCTCTTCATCGAGCAGCGCGATGCTGCCAGGCGTATGACCCGGCACGTGTATAACGCGAAGCCCTTCAACAACATCTCCTTCTCCGAGCACTAGGTCTACCTCTACCGGTTCATGACGTACCCCAGGGAGCCCTCTTCTACCCTCGATGAAGGGTTCCTCATCCCTATGGGCGGCTACGCGGGCACCCGTAGCGCCCCTAAGACTCTTGAGCGCCCCTACGTGGTCGTAGTGAGCATGTGTAACTACAACGAGCTTCAGCGACGAGGGCTTGGCGCCCATGCCCCTAATATAGCCGAGCACCTTCTCCTCGTTTCCCGGAGCCCCCGCATCGATTGCCACTAGGTGATCGCTTCTCACAAGGATGTAGACGTTTGCAAACGATCCATCCACTAGGTGAACCCCCTTTAGCACCTCGACCAAGCAGCGCCACCAAGTATGCTGAGGCTCACCGAGATAAATGCTGTGAAGATCCTTATTTCCTTGCGGCTCGGTGCTTTGTAGCGGTGCTAGGTGGTTGAGACCCGGGCTGCTCCTAGAGCTCTTCACCCGGTTCCTTAAGATAGGGCTCGTTGGCTTCGGCGGAGGGTGGGCGATCCTCCCGATTATACAGCGGGAGATCGTTGAGGATGCCGGGTGGATAACTCCGGAGGAGTACTCCAACCTAGTAGCGATCGCTGGCTCCACACCCGGGCCCGTCGCCGTGAACGCCGCGACCTACGTAGGCTTCAAGCTCGCGGGACCCGTAGGAGCGGCTATCGCTACCCTAGGGGTGATACTCCCGCCATTCACGATAATATCCCTCGTGGCCTACGGAGTAGCATCGTTTGCAGGGAACCGGTATGTACAGGCGCTGATAAACGGGCTTAAGGGGGCTGTCCTAGGCCTCATGATCTTGGCGCTCTACTCCATGGCTGTAGGGATACGCGAAGCCCTGCCTAAGCCTATGCAGCTACTCGCAGTTGCGCTAATAGCCCTATACATGATAGTCTCTATTCTTGTGTTCAAGTTCCACCCGATAGTCTCGCTTCTAGTAGCTGCAGCTGTAGGGATCGTTCTAGGGGTTCTGGGCCTGTGGTAAGCGTAAGCCGGTGTTTGCTGGGCAAATGCTAAGAAGACATACACAGCCACGTGGTCCTTGGGCTTCACGGCCCTGTCCACGCTAACGACAAACGTCACATATACGCTCTCGCCAGGGCGAAGGTAGCAGCATTCGCGGGGCGAGGCGATTCTCGCCGGGTACATACGCCCATTCACCGCCGCGACAAGCCCAGGTCGAACCCGGTAGCTCAGCTCCCCCCATTCGATATACCGACGCTGAAGCCCATAACGGTCCTGTTATCCAAGGTATGCATGGACTTCAGAGCTACGCTATCGATCGTTAGGGTGTCGGGAAGCGATCCTGAACGGCTTATGAACACGTACCTCGCCTTCGTAAACCCTGCTACCTCGGGATACGCATAGATAGCGTAGCTACGGGGCTTAGCCACAACGGTCTTGACATCTCCTGTGTACGGAATGGTGATGTTTCTAGCCCTAGCCTTTGCAGAAAGCACTACTTCCTTTACCTCGAAGGGCCCTAGATCCCTCTTAACCCTTGTATAGAAGCCGCCGGGCTCCTCTAGCACTACATAGGCGCTGAGGATCTTGGAAGAGTTGTTGAACAGCTTAACCCGGATAAGGGTATGAGTATCGTTAACCTCTTCAAACCTCACCTCCGCGATTCCCAGAGGGTTAGGCTCCTCCTGAACAAGACTCACTATCATAACCGCAGGCATCACGAACTTGACCAGGGCTATATCCAGTAGTACACCCAGCAGAAGCCCCACTAGGAATGCCAGAGCGCTATGCATGAGTAGAGTCTTACTAAACCTAAGCTTAAAGCCCATAGCCTTCTCCCTGAACACCCCTTAGAGCTATCCACATAAACCAACTTTATAACAACACTCCGCTATACACGAGCAGCAGTACTGACTATTAGGATTGCTGAAATCAAAGCAGCAGCTCCGTAGTATGTCTAGGTTGGCACAATCACACCCTCCTCCTGGAGGTGCTTTTCTGCACCCAGGTTCGCACTCGTCGTAAGGCTTTACGGAGCTACGCTCGACTTCTCCTATTACGAAGATTCCTCCTATTATCAGCAGTAAGGCTAGGCCTATCGCTGTAGAGCCCTAGAGCCTTCTGACGTAAACTTCTCCTCTTACCCCATAATCGCTTTGCCCAACCAAGTCAGCCCACCACAGCAATGGTGCATATAAGAATAGTTTTCTCCGCTTCGTATTGTGAAGACGGGGGCGTATATACGGAGACTACTTAAGCTGTCCGATAGCTGAGAGTATCTCGCTTCGACAGAAATCTTTCTCTAGACTCGCTGCCCAAGGTGTTTGGATATAGTATCTAGGGTCTTAAGACCTGACCCCGTTAGGGGTATGAGCACCTCCTCACCTTTCTCAAGGCACTTCTCCTCAACAGCCTTGGATATAGCTGCGTACGGAGCGGCTGATGTGGGCTCGACCACGAAGCCCATTCGTAGAAGCTCTTTAAGCGCTTTGACGATATCGCTGTTGTCAACGAGTACTAGGCACCCCTTAGTCCTCCTCACGGCATCTGCTAGCTCCTTGAGCCTAGGGGGCCTGGGAACCATTATGCCGTCGGCTAGTGTCGAGTCCCCCTTTGGCGGTTCCTCGCCGTAGAGCTCGCGGTATAGAGGCGCGACCGAAACCCCCTGAACAGCGATCATCCTGGGGATCTCGTCTATGAGCCCCAGCTCTCTCAGCTCTAGGAACCCCCTGTATATACCGAGGAATAGGCCTCCGGAACCCACGGGCGCTACGATGGCCCCACCCCTAAACCCATCCTCGTACACCTCGAAGGCAACGGTCTTCGCCCCTTCGATGTAGAGCGGGTTCCAAGTGTGGGCTACGTAGAAAACCCCTTTCCGCGACGCCAGTTCAAGCACCTTCTCAGCAGCATCTCCCCGGGTAGGGGTCTCTAGGACCCTCGCCCCGAGCGCCCTGACTAGCATCTTCTTGCCTACAGGGGCGTAGGCCGGCATCACTATGGTTGCCTCCATGCCGTAGAGGGATGAGTAGGCGGCGACCGAGATCCCGGTGTTGCCCGAAGTATCCTCAACAACCCTTCGGAAGCCTAGGAAGTGGCCTAGGGCTATGGCTAGGGACGTGCCCCTATCCTTGAAGCTGCCCGTGGGGTTGAGGTACTCAAGCTTGAACCACGCCTTCAGACCACCTACGCTCCTCGCAACAGCGGGTGTAGAGCCCTCGCCGAGGCTTCTAAGCGGTTCCACAGGGAGCATGGACGAGTACCTAGCAACGCCGCGGCCACGCGGAGCCCAGGAGCGCTCGAACTCTATGTGTAGCGGTGAGCCGCAACGTGGACACCTCCAGTAGTAGCCCTGGGATAGCGGGGCCCTGAAGCCGCATGACCGGCATGTCCAGAACCCTTTTAGGCTCAAGGCTCTTCAGACCCGTGGCCCTCTCTCAACAGGTTCATATAAGGGTAGCGCTCCCGCCTAGGCACAACGCTGATATCTACACTTGGCAACACGTGCTGCGGTGAGAGCTTGGCTAAGCAGGTCGTATTCACCGAAAAGGCCCCTAAGCCTGTAGGGCCTTACAGCCAGGGAGTAAAGGCAGGGGGGTTCCTATTCGTGGCTGGGCAGATACCGATAGACCCGTCAACGGACAGGATCGTTGAAGGGAGCTTCGAGGACAAGGTTAGGAGGGTCCTCGAGAACGTGAAGGCGGTTGTGGAGGCGGCTGGGGGTTCTCTGGATAACGTGGTTAAGGTGACGGTATACCTCAAGGACATATCGCTGTTCGATAGGTTCAACAAGGTCTACGCTGAGTACTTCCCCCGCAACCCCCCGGCGAGGGTAGTGGTCGAGGTCTCTAACCTTCCCAAGGGTGTGGAGCTGGAGGTCGAGGCGATAGCCTATATACCATAGCACTGCTGGGGGGCTACGCTGAGGAAGATCGTGCGTGACAAGATACCGTTTTTAGCCAGTGGTCTACGCTTCGAAAAAGTTAGTCGCGAAGAGGCGTGCAGGCTTTTAGTAGACAAGCTATTTGAGGAGGCTGAGGAGTTCCGCAAGAGTAGTAATCCAGAGGAGCTCGCCGATCTCCTAGAGGTTATCGAGGCGCTTGGCCAATGCTTAGGGCTCAAGTGGGAAGAGCTCATGGAGATCAAGGAGCGTAAGCGAAGGGAGCGCGGAGGTTTTGAGAAGGGATGGGTTCTTGTTGGAGGGTAGGGTTCTATTTAGCCGTGGTTCTGAATGGTGAACCTCAGCGGCGGATGTAGCTCGTGAGGTGCGGCATGTTGAGGATACTCCTAGTAACTGGAAGACTAGGTGAAGCAACGCTGAGGAGGGCTATCGAGCGTAGCAATTCCAAGCACCATGTTGATGTGTTGGTACTCCCCATAGAGGTCGCTGCCCTACTAACACCTGAACTGCTTAAGCACTACCTATCCCAAATACCTGGGCTTAGCCTTAGATATGATATCGTGATAGTCCCTGGACTTGTCCGGGGATCGCTTAAAGGCGTTTCTGAAGATCTTGGAGTTCCCATAGTTAAGGGCACGATCCATGCCGATGACGTGGACACCCTGCTAAGGCTTAATGAAGGTGATCTAGTCATGCTATCTCCTGAGAGACCTGCAGACGAGGTTCTTGCAGAGCGTGAGCTGAGGATATGCTTATCGTCAGTAGAAGAACGTTCCCAGAGCATCCCGTGGGTACCTCTTGGAGATAAACGCGTCTACGTGGATCCACCACCAATACTCCCGGTGGCTGAGGTAGTTGGTGTTAGCGCTTCAAGCTATGAGAAGCTTGTTGAGAAAGCACAGAGCTATATTGAGATGGGTGCAGAGGCTATTGCCATAGCTCCTAGCCGAGATGTTGATCCTAGTGAACTGGCAAGGATTATTAAAGGATTCAGCGTTGTTGGCGTTCCCCTAGGGCTTGACACTCCTAGGCCTAAGCTTGTAAGACGTGCCATGAAAGCAGGAATAGATTTCGTACTCAACGTAACCAGTGACCTCATCCGCTACCTAGACGGAATGCCTAAGGAAGTAACATTGGTTCTCACAGCTGGTATCGATCATAGCAATGGTGTTGAAGAGTTGATCGAGAGGGTGTTTAACATGGGTTTCGAGAACGTGATCGTTGACCCCGTTATCGATCCTCCGCTGAGGGGAACCGGTTTCATTGAGAGCCTAGAGAGGTATAGGTCTGTTAGGAGCCGCTGGAGAACACTTCCGCTCGCAGCCAATGTCAACAACATCGTCGAGTACGTGGATGCGGATAGCACTGGGGTTATAGGATTCCTACTACCCCTACTCTTGGAGCTCGGTGTAGGCATGGTTGTGGCCATGGAGCTGGGTGCTAAGAGCTATGGAATTGTAGAGGAGGTATCCACAGGGATACTCATGGCTACCTGTGCAAGTATTAGAGGAGGTGCGCCAACTGGTTTCGCTCCTAACCTCTTAGTGCTCAAGGAGAGGAGGTGGATCGATATTGATCTGGGCAGGGTTGACCGCGTTGTAGAAGCTCAGGGCTTTCGAAGACCAGCTCCTGATCCTGCAGGGCTCTTCAAGGTGAGGATCAGGCGCGATGAGAGCCTCATTGAGGTTCTGCATATAGGTCGTAGAGGAAGGGTTCTTATCCGCGGTAGGGACGCGGCGTCGATATACCAGAAGGCGATCGAGCTGGGCCTCGTGTCGACCCTAGACCACGCGGCGTACCTAGGGCAGGAGCTGGCCAAGGCTGAGGAGGCTCTTAGGGTTGGGAAGAACTATGTTCAGGACAAGCCCCTGTTTACGAGACCGGGAGAGTTCCTGAGAAAGGTTATGGGAGGTAGCGGCTCTACCACTCGGGCTCCTTCTTGATGAGCCCTCTACCCAGTGCAAGGTCCATGTACTTCCTGGGCCTCTCTATAAGCTCCCTGATCTCGGACTCGAGCTCACTCCTGCTAGGCTTTCTACGCGCAACCCCCTCCTCAATAGCCTTGAGCGCAACTGCTATAGCCTCCCGTACATAGGCCTCAGTCTCCTCCATAGTGGGTATTATGTAGTCTTCGCTAAGCCCCTTCTCCTCAGCGTACCTCGCCAGGGCCTCTGCAGCGGCTATGCACATGCCATCGGTTATCTTCCTAGACATCACCGTTAGAGCCCCCCGGAACACCGCCGGGAAGCCCAGGCTATTGTTGATCTGGTTCGGGAAGTCGCTCCTACCCGTGGCGACCACCCGGGCCCCAGCCTCCTTGGCCTCCCACGGCCATATCTCGGGCACGGGGTTGGCCTCGGCGAACACTATCGGGTCGTCGGCCATGGCCCGGACCCACTCCTTCTTTATCACCCCGGGCCCGGGCCTCGACGCCGCTATGACGACGTCCGCGCCCCTCATAGCCTCGGGTATGCCACCCGTCATCCTCTCAGCGTTGGTCTTCTCCGCGATCTCCCTCTTCCACCTAAGCCACGGGTCCCCGCTCTTCAGGTCGGGCCTATCGGGGTGCAGTATCCCCTTGGAGTCCACAGCGATGATCTTGCCGGGGTCCGCCCCGGCGACCATGAGGTACTTCATGATGGCTATCCCGGCCGCGCCAGCGCCTATAACAGCGATCCTGACCTGGCTAAGCTTCTTCCCAACTATCTTCAGGGCGTTTATGAGGCCCGCCAAGGTTACGAGGGCCGTACCCTGCTGGTCGTCGTGCCACACGGGTATGTTCAGCTCCTTCTGAAGCCTCTCAAGGACGTAGAAGCACTTGGGACTCTCGATATCCTCCAGGTTTATCCCGCCGAAGCTGGGCTCCACAGCCTTGACGAACTCTACGAGTGCGTCGGGGTCGCGCGTACGGGTGACTAGGGGGACCGCGTCAACACCCCCGAGGTACTTGAAGAGCAGCGCCTTCCCCTCCATCACGGGCAGCGCCGCCTCGGGCCCTATGCTGCCGAGGCCCAGGACCCTCGTGCCGTCGGACACCACGGCTATGGTGTTCCACCTGTTCGTGAGCTCGAAGGAGAGGTTGGCGTCGCGGCTCACAACGCGGGAGGGCTCGGCCACGCCTGGGGTGTACCACACGGAGAAGTGCTCCATCTGGGTCACGGGGACCCTGGGCACGATCTCGATCTTCCCTCTGTAGAAGCGGTGGAGCCTGAGCGAGATCTCGAAGTAGTTCTTCCCCTCCTTGGCCAAGCCTAGCACCTTCGACACCCGGCTTCGCGGTGCGAGGCTATAAACGATTCCCGGGGTATGCGAACGCTAATTACCCTTGGGCGTAGAACCACGGTGCGGCAGCAGGGCATGGCGGGCGCGTGCGTGGAGGTCAGGGGGCTCTGGGTCGCCTACAGGGGCTCTCCATGGGTGCTGCGGGGCGTAGACCTAGAGGTTGGGTGCAGGGAGCTCGTGGTGATAGCCTCTAGGAGCGGCGGTGGGAAGACGACGCTGCTAAGGGTCCTGGCGGGGCTCATACCCTGGTTCTACCCCGCTAGGCTTAGGGGGAGGGTGAGGGTCATGGGCGTGGACCCGACGGCGGTGAGGCCTGAGGAGGTGGCTGCGGTGGTGGGCTTCGTTAGGCAGAACCCCTACACGCAGCTCGTCGCCCCAACGGTATTCGACGAGGTGCTGGGGGTGCTGCTGAACACCGGTATGGATCCCGTGGATGCGCGAAGGAGGGCCCGCGAGGTGCTCGAGCGCTTCGGGCTCTGGAGGTATAGGG
>QMWY01000012.1 GCA_003661865.1 Thermoprotei archaeon | reverse complement strand
TTCTCAAGCTCCGCAGCTACGCCTCCCAGCCCCAGCTTCTCAAGAGTTGACCTCCGTGGAATCCCCCTCTCGTCCCACCCCCTAAGGCGGTAGTAGGTTCTCAGCATTGCCACGAACCTATCCCTATCTAGCCTAGCCCCCTTCAAGGGGCCTTTGGTTATAGGCTCTTCGAACCAGCGCCTCGGAGGCATATCCATCTCCATGCTCCACGCCTCTGCATACTCACGTACCCAGAACGCCCTGATGAGCGCATAAACCCTGTCGCCTAGCTCGTGCAGCTCCTCTAGCGTGTAGCTATAGCCCGTAACCGCCTTCAGCAGCTTAAGGTAGTGCTCTAGATCAAGCCCTAGCTCAACCCACGGCAGCCTGCACGCTACTAGGGACTCAAATATCCCTCCCCTAATCCTCTGAAGCTCGATAACCTTGCGGGGCTTCTCCTCGCCATAGCCGAACCTATCCGTCCGCACCTCCCACGATATTACCCACGCATCCTTGTGATGGGCCCCTATAGGGGACGTGCCGTAGGCCAAGGCCATTGCGGGAGCTGCGTGGCAGTCGTAGGCAGAGATCTCCAACCCCGTGACATTCATGGCCCACGCCTCTGAGCCCTTGCCGAGCTTCTGAGCCATCCTCTTAGTGCCTAGAGCCACCAGCCCCCCTAGACCACGCCTGTAAGCAGTGTCCACAACGAGCTGCCCGAACGCCTTAAAGTCCCCCCACGCAACACGTTCGTCTATGAGCTTCTTCTCAGACGCCTCGAGGAGGAACCCTATGGAGTTGCCCAGGGATATCGTGTCCATCCCTAGCTCGTCAGCGAGCCTATTGAGCACCGCAACCTGCCCTAGGTGTGCAAGCCCTATGTTAGAGCCTAGCATAGCGACGTTCTCGTAGTCGAGCTCTGACTTAACCCCCTCAGCATCCAGAACAACGTTTCCACAGGGCATGTTACAGTTAGGGCAGCTCCTTAGTTCAACCTTCGCTGCCTCCATGCTATAGCCGTCTATAAGCCTGTAGAGATCGAAGACCCCCTCCCTGAAGTTGTAGGTGGGTAGCACTGAGGCCGTCTGAGCCCACTCTATAGTAGCCATGGTGCCCTGCCTGGTCCAGAAGCCGTAGCCCGGCTTAGACCTAACAGCGCTGAGGGCCTCAGCTGCGGCCCTGAAGAGTGCCCGGCGATCAGCTACCTCAACCTCCTTGCTACCCCGGATAACGATTGCCTTCAGATTCTTCGAACCCATAACAGCTCCTATACCTGGCCTACCACCCGAGCGCCCCTCCTGCGATATGATAGTTGCATAGAGCACCCCATTCTCGCCAGCAGGCCCTATGACGAGTACACCGCTATCCCTGCCGTGAACCTCCTTGAGGATCCTCTCCGCCTCAAAGGTAGTCTTGCCCCACAGCCCATCAGCGCTGAGTACGTAGGCCTTCCCATCCTCTATGTATAAGTACGAAGGCTTCTTCGCCCGACCCTCGATGACCACAGCATCAAACCCCGCCTTCTTAAGGTTGACAGCTGCTTGAGTTCCTATGTTCCCATCGCCGTAACCGCCCGTGAGAGGGCTCTTCGCAGCAACAACCATCTTACCCGTGCTAGGCCCTGGAAGCCCTGTGAGAGGCCCTACAGCTAGGATGAGCTTGTTTGCTGGTGATAGAGGATCCACACCACGCTCAAGCTCATTCCACAAGAACCAAGCAGCTAGCCCCCTACCCCCCATGAATCTCTTCAGCACATCCCTATCTAGCTGCTGCACCCTTACCTCTTCCGTTGATAGGTCAACGCGTAGTACCCGGCCCCACCACCCCTTCAAAGCAGAGAACACCCTAGAAACTATAACAAGCTAACTAAATAAGCATAGCCATTGCTGAAGCGTGTTAGAACACCTAGATACCAGTTCGAAAACCGTATCCCGAGAGTAAGGCTTTTGATAAAGGTTGTGAAGTAGATATTGGTGCGGCTGAGAGCGTTGGCATCCCAGCAGCGCCACAAGAAGTACAAGGGTGTGTGGAGCAGCGTATTCTCGGAAGAGCCCATACTAACAGCTGACCTTGGCGATAGGATAATATACTGCTTCAAGGGCGTATCTAAGAGAGGATTGATAAAGTATGTATGCTGGGCACAAGACGTCATGGACGATGACAACATAATGTAGCTCTGGCAACCAGAGGCTGCGCCTCACTGATCCATATCAATCTTTATACCTCATACTTCAGTCTTCAGTAAACTGCTAGAGCAACAGCGAAGCCTTATTTACAAAACTTCTCGTCCCACGTAAGCTCTGGTCCGAAACCGGACCTCCTCGTAAGGGCAGCGTCCTAATGTACACTGATAAGTCTTACAGTAGTGGAAAATAATCGCCAGTTGTACTGCATATCCAAAGAGAGACCCCAGCGAGAGGAGACGACCACCTAGTGCCGCAGAATGAAAAGCTTCCAGGTATGAGGTGCTTCTTTGAGAATGGTGAGAGGGGGATGAGCATTGGTGGGCCCGCGGGGATTTGAACCCCGGACCTCCGCCTCGTAAGGGCGGCGTCCTAACCAGGCTAGACGACGGGCCCACCTCCACCAAAGGTCTAACGGACCCGGTTTTTATGCGTTAAGAACAGGGAGAGGCGAGAGGCTTAATACCCCCAATAAACCCCTAGCATATCAATGGAGCCGGGGTGGCCGAGAGGTCTAAGGCGGCGGGCTGCAGTGAGGTAAGGGGTTCCCGCCCGTAGATACCCGTTTGTTCCCGGGTTCGAATCCCGGCCCCGGCTCCACCAGGCCGAGTTCTCGACGAGTCATCCACACTCTCTGGGGAGGCTGTATTGGCTAGGTATTGGTGTGATGAGCGCAACATCTCAATGCTGTTTATGGTAGCTCTTAAGAGAAGGGGCTATATACTCTTCCTGGGTAAACCCCCCGAGTTTCTGCTAACTTACTCACGCTCCGACCTACTATCTGCAGGTGCTAAGCTTGAGCACGTATTTCTGCAGGGGCGAGGTTTCGTTGATATAGCTGCTTATAACGATGAACTGGAGGTGTTCGTAGCAGGGGTCGCGATTACTAGGCTGATACCCCTCTCGATATCTAAAGGTGTTGCAAGCGAGAGTCTAAGGCTGCTCCTATCGGTGCCCAACGATGCGCAGAGCTCTTTTCGCGTACTGCGGGAGAGGGGCTTCAAGTTCAAGAGTATGAACACCGCTAAGCTCTACAAGTCAGTCGTGGTATGTAGGGCGCTGGCGCGAACACGCGACTTCTTCAAGAAGGCGAGACAGGTAGTGCTAACAGTAATTCTATCACCTACTGCGCTAAGGGACAGGTACGTGGTTATGGAGGCGGAGAACCTGCTTAAGCGTTTAACGAGCTACCTTTCAGATAACGAGCTCAAGGGTTCGGACCTGCACTACTCGATCTATGCCTTCAGACCTTCAGAGGTGAGCGCACACAGCCCTAAGAGCGTGGTGCTTGAGCACCTAGCAGGGGAAGAGGTGATAGGGCGGGGAGAAGAGGTTGCTACCGAGGGTACCGTGGACCCCGGTGCTATAGGGTGTAGGCACTGTCCTTACCTAAGGATATGCGCACCCCTATGACCGATGATGACTACGCAGGCCTAGCAGACCCTCCTGGTCGATGACGGGGCCCCTTTGGCTGAGGTCTACCCTTTAACAACCTTTGCTATGTTCTCCCTATAGGGTGGGTAGATAACGCCCTTCTCGGTCACTATGGCTGTGACCAGCTCCGGCGGCGTTATGTCGAACGCAGGGTTCATGACGTCAACATCTGGGAGCGTTATGGGCCTACCCATCACCGTGCGGACCTCCTCAGGGCTGCGCTCCTCGATCACAACCGAGTCTACCGGAGTCTCCAGGTCTATAGTAGATGTAGGTGCCACTACGTAGAATGGTACCCTGTGCCTCTGCGCGGCTATCGCGATCATGTACGTCCCGATCTTGTTTATCACGTGCCCCGTGCCCAGGATCCTATCGGCACCCACGAAAACCTTACTCACAATCCCCCCACTCATGACGTGGCCCACCATGTTATCCGTTATCAGCGTAACGGGTATGCCCTCCTTAGCAAGTTCCCAGACCGTCAGCCTAGCTCCTTGCAGAACGGGCCTTGTCTCAGTGGCGATAACCCTGATCTTCTTCCCCTCATACCACGCAGCCCTTATCACACCTAGGGCGGTGCCGAACCCTGCCGTAGCCAATGCGCCTGTATTGCAGTGCGTTAGGATAACATCTCCATCGTCTATGAGCTTCGAGCCCAGTTCACCCATCCTCATATTGGCTTCTATATCCTCCCTCATTATCGAGAGCGCCTCGTCCACCACCCTCCTCCTAAACTCCTCAGGGTCTGAAGTAGCGGAGTCCACTACCCTCAGCATCCTGTTGATAGCCCAGAACAGGTTCACTGCTGTAGGCCTGGTCCTCCTGAGTCTCTCAGCCGCCCTACGCGCAAGCTCACGCAGCTTATCAACAGAGTCAGCCGCGGCGTTGTATACAGCAGCCGCTATGGCTAGAGCCGCTGCCACCCCTATAGCAGGTGCTCCTCGTATCTCCATCCTCTCTATGGCCCTAGCCACATCCTCGTAGCTTGAGGACTCCTTGTACACCTCCTCAAAGGGGAGCCTAGTTACGTCCAACCACTTGACCCTACCGTTCACCCACTCCAGGGGTCTGATCGTGAGCTTGTATCTCACACTAACCCACCTACGAGACGTGATGGTGAAACCAGATTTATGCCTAACCGATCACAGTGGCTACGGGTAGGGCTATGAGCATCGAGGCGATGGTAAGAGGGGATGGCAAGGTCGTTGTCGTTAAGGGTGGTGATAGGCTTAGAGAAGGGCGCCTAACAGCCGAAGGTGTTAGAGAGCTTCACCCGGTAGAGGCTGCCTACCTGCTCTACATAGGCAAGCTCAGGCTTAGGGAGGAGTCGGGTAGAGAGTTGAGCTTAGAGGACATGTTTAAGATTATCAGGGATGACAACCTGTGGATACTGTTCGTCGTGTATACGGACCTCCGGCGCAAGGGGAAGAGGGTTAGGCTAAGCCACACACCACGAATGCTCTATGTTGAGCACGGCGATAAGGTCATAGAGATGCTCGTTCTTGAGGAGAACACCATGGTTCCCTCAACGGATATAGTTGAGTTCGTTAGGAGGGCTATCAGCAGGGGCTTCGAGCCCATGATCGCGGTGGTAGATATGTATGGGGATATAACCTACTACGAGGTTAGCAAGATATCGTTCAAACCCATCGAGAGGGTGTGGCCTGGCTATGAGGCTACCTCTTGAACCTGTAAGGGGTATGAGGGACGTTCTACCGCCGGAGAGCGAGGCTATTACGTGGCTGTGCAACAGGTTCAGGGAGGTTGCTAGGTCGTACGGCTACCGAGAGATCCTTACACCTACCATCGAGCGCTTCCAGCTGTTCTCGCTGAAGTCAGGTGAGGAGATTAGGAGATCCATGTACGTGTTCAAGGATAAGGCGGGTCGGGAAGTTGCGCTAAGACCTGAGGTAACGCCCAGCGTAATGAGGGTGTACCTCCGCCTCCTCCGCGCACAGCCTAAGCCTATACGCCTCTTCTACATAGCCAACGTCTTTAGGTACGATGAGCCCCAGTTCGGCCGATACCGCGAGTTCCTACAGGCAGGAGTGGAGCTGATAGGAGGAGGCTCAAGACACCATGACCTAGAGCTGCTCATGCTTCTGAACGACTACTATCGCTCCATAGGGCTCAAGGACTATAGGTTCAAGCTTGGGCACATGACCCCTATAAGGGCCCTGTGTAGGAGGGCAGGTCTAAGCGATGAGGAGGTGGATAGGGTTCTGCACCTCGTTGATAAGGGGATGGTTGGCGAAGCTGAGGAGATCCTTAGGAGGCGAGGGGGCGTTAGGGAGGCTGAGGTTCTGAAGACGTTGGTGTCTATTGGGAGGACCAGCGATCCCGAACGGGTTAGGAGGCTTGCTGAGGAGCTCTCTGAGGATGGCTGGGAGGATGTTGCGCAGGGGCTTGCAGAGCTCGCGTCCTTCGGCGAAGACCTCCGTAGCCTAGGGCTAAACTTTGTATTGGACCCAGGGTTTGCTAGGGGGCTCGCATACTATACCGGTGTGATATTCGAGGTCGAGGCACCGGGTCTAGGAATAAGCATTGCTGGTGGCGGTCGTTACGATGGGTTAACGGCTGTTTACGGAGGGGCTCCTGAGCCTTCAACGGGCTTCGCCATAGGTATTGAGAGAACGCTCCTCGCACTCAAAAAGCAGCTTGGAAATAATGTGCTCGAGAGGTTCTCGCCCCGTCCACGGGCACTCCTACTCCTACTATCCCCTGACCTCCTTAGTCTTGGGTACCGCGTTGCAGGGGAGCTGCGCGAGATGCTGAGCATTACGATAGAGCTGGACTCTCCATCTAGGCTCTCCCGCTGGCTCAGCTATGCCGAGCGCACAGGGATGGACTACGCGATAGTTATTGGGAAGCGTGAGGCATCTAGGGGTGTAGCTGTGGTGCGCTGCTTAGCACAGTGGAAGCAGGTTGTGGTACCCCTGGACGACCTACGCAACTCCTTCAGCGGGCAGGGCCCCTGCATTAAATAGCTATCCTGTAGAGGTGCTCTCGGTGCCGTAGATGGAGGAGCTTGAGCCTCTGAAAGACGTAAGGGTCTCTAGGAACATGAGTATTGAGGAGCTTGTGGAGGCCTACAACAGCATACACGGCTTTATGGCGGGTCACCTAGCGCGTGCCGTAGAGATCCTGAAGGACATGCGTAAGAATGCAGATCTGAGGATACTGACGTTTACAGCCAATATAGTTGCCACGGGCATCCGCGGGATAATTACTCAGCTTATAGAGAGCGGCTTCTTCAACGTGGTGATAACCACATGCGGCGCCATCGATCACGATCTCGCACGTGCCCACGGGGGTAGGTACCTAAAAGGGTTCTTTGAGGCTAATGATGCCGAGCTCTATGAGAAGGGGTTTCACAGATTAGGCAACGTATACATACCCCTGGAGAGCTACGGCCCGCTGATAGAGAAGGTTGTGTACCGCGTACTCGACGAGGTTACAGCTACTAAGAAGAGATGGGGTATACGCGAACTCCTGGAGGAGTTCGGCAAGAGGATCAAGGATCAGAACTCCTTCCTCAGAGCTGCTGCGGAGAGGAGAGTCCCTGTCTACGTTCCGGGGTACATAGATGGCGCTTTCGGAACAGCGCTCTTCACTTACTCGAGAACCCGTGGGCTAGAGATAGACCTCTTCAAGGATGAGCAGGAGCTAGCGGACCTTGTCTTTAGGTCAAAGAGCTTGGGGGCCCTCATCGTAGGAGGCGGCATAAGCAAGCACCACGCGATCTGGTGGGCCCAGTTTAGTGAGGGTCTAGACTACGCGGTCTACATAACGACAGCTGTTGAATGGGACGGTTCCCTAAGCGGAGCCCATCCACGAGAGGCCATAACCTGGGGGAAGATCAAGAAGAGGGCTCAGAAGGTTTACCTCTTCGCAGATGCAACGCTAGTGCTCCCCATAATAGCCGCAGCTATTCTCTAAATACAAGCACTGTTATTAACGCTTATAATACCGTGCAGGTTATGCATATACGGCATAGCGTAATGGAAGCTGTGTATGTATACACGTGATCTCATACATGCAAGGTGTACCACCTTATAAGGTGGGCATAGATATAAGCACTACCCTCAGAAGGGGGTGACGCCAGCGATGTCGAAGACCGCGGAGAAGTTCCGTAGTATAAGCCCTGCTGAGTTCTTCTACCGCAACAAAGAGATCGCCGGCTTCTCAAATCCAGCCCGGGCGCTCTACCAGACCGTTAGAGAGCTTGTTGAGAACGCCCTAGACGCTACAGACGCCCATGGGATCCTGCCGGATATACAGGTCGTTATCGAGCGTGATCCCAACAAGCCAATAGTGTACCGGGTCTCCGTCAAGGACAACGGCATAGGCATACCCCCGCAGTACGTGCCCGATGCCTTTGGAAGGGTGCTCTTTAGCTCTAAGTACGTGCTTAGACAGACCCGGGGTATGTTTGGTCTAGGCGCAAAGATGGTTGTTCTCTACAGCCAGATAACCGTTGGTGAGCCCATAGAGGTTGTCACGTCACCCATAAACTCACGCCGCATCTATGCGTTCAAGCTGCTGATCGACGTTAGGGAGAACAAGCCCATAGTGCTCTACCGCGCCTCTTGGAGGAAGGAGAGCGACTGGCACGGAACATACGTAAAGGTTGCTGTTGAGGGTGACTGGGGCCGCTCGAAATCGAAGATCCTCGAATACATACAACGCACCGCCATAATAACGCCATACGCAAACATATACTTCAAGGATCCTGAGGGGAGAGTCCGCATCTATAGGCGCGTAACAACGAAGATCCCGCCTCCTCCGCGGGAAACAAAGCCCCATCCCCACGGCATCGATCTGGAGATGCTGAAGCTCATGATAAAGAGTAGTGATGCCTCTACGCTCCAGGAGTTTCTAGAGAAGGAGTTCCAGGGTATTGGGAAGGTAACGGCCGGGCGCTTCTTAAGAAGCATAGGTCTCGATCCTTCCAGGAGTCTAGCATCGCTGACGCGCAAGGACATCGAGAGGCTGGCTGAGGCGCTTAGGAGCTACAAGGATTTCAGGCCCCCAAGGGCTGACCACCTCTCGCCCATAGGGTCTGAGATCATAAAGATAGGGCTGTCGGCCATACTGAAGCCCGAGTTTGTAGATGCGGTAACGCGAAAGCCTGCGGTCTACGGAGGCCACGCATTCATAGTAGAGGTGGGGATCGCGTACGGAGGTGCTATACAGCCCTCAGACAGCCCTATACTCCTCCGCTTCGCAAATAAGATCCCCCTCCTATACGATGAGAGGAGCGATGTTGCGTGGAAGGTTGTTTCGGAGAACATCGACTGGGGGTACTACGGCATACAGTTCCCAGCCCCACTAGCGGTGCTTGTACACATCTGTAGCACGAAGATCCCCTACAAGGGCGTTGGAAAGGAGAGCATAGCCGATGTACCCGTCATAGAGCAGGAGATCGAGAACGGTGTTCGTCAGGTAGCTAGGTCTCTGAAGAGCTACCTAGCACGCAAGAAGAGGGAGGAGGAGATGGCGAGGAGGGTCGTAACGATAATAAAGTACATACCGGATATCGCTAGGAGCCTCTCGGTATTCACACGTGCAAGCGAGCCTAAGATACCGTCTGAGGAGCTGGAGGCCAGGCTATTCGAGATCGTGAAGTCTAAGGTAGGCGTCGCGCCCTCGATAAAATCGCCGCGCGATGTGGTTATATCCGTTGAGTAGGGGTGATGGCCCATGTCAGCCCCCCTATCAACCGTTGATATAAAGGCTAGGCATAGGGCTGCCGAGATACTGCGGAAGAGGTTCCTAGAGGTTATAGAGGCGATTATGCGTGGCGAGGAGCCGCGCCTAGTAATACCGAAGAGAACTCTAAGCAATACTATCTTCGATGATGAGCGTATGCTGCTGCTCCTGGGCCCCGATAAGTTCGAGAGGAGTTTCCTAGATATGCGCGAGGCTAGGAAGTTCATGCAGACAGTGCTCATGGCATCGATAATATTCGAGGCCCTGATAAACAACGAGTACCCGACGATCCGAGACCTCTACTACCGTGGCAAGCACACCATAAGGTACAGGGATCACAGGGGTAGGATACGTGAGGAGAATACGTGGGATGAGCAGCAGGAGAGCGACTCTGTCCTAAGGGATGTGGAGGTATACACGGGGCTGCTACGCGAGGACATGCTGATACTAAGCAAGGAGAAAGGGAAGGTCGTTGGCGATATGAGGATCAGGAGCGGTGATGATGTGATAGACCTTAGCAAGATGGGCCACGGCGCCTATGCGATCGAGCCCACACCAGACCTCATAGAGTTCATAGATGTGAACGCCGAGTTCGTACTGGTTGTGGAGAAGGATGCCGTGTTTCAGCAGCTTCACCGAGCAGGGTTCTGGAAGAAGTATCGCGCGATACTGATAACGAGCGCTGGTCAGCCGGATAGAGCGACGCGGAGGTTTGTACGTAGGTTAAACGAGGAGCTCGGGCTCCCGGTCTACATACTAACAGACGCTGATCCCTATGGGTGGTACATATACAGCGTGTTTAGGATAGGCTCGATAACTCTGTCCTACGAGTCTGAGAGGCTCGCGACCCCTAACGCTAAGTTCATAGGTGTTAGTATGACCGACATATTCGGCGATCCTGAGACGGGTAAGAAGCCCTACCTCACCGAGGCTGAGCGGAGGAACTTCATCATAAAGGCTAAGAAGACCGATATCAAGAGGGCTAAGGAGCTCATGAACTACAAGTGGTTCCAGACCCCTAAGTGGAAGAAGGAGATCGGTATATTTCTGCGCAAGCAGAGCAAGCTCGAGATCGAGGCTCTTACGGGCAAGGGGCTCAAGTTCCTGATGGATGTCTACCTCCCAACGAAGCTGAAGACAGGTGACTTCATTGGGTAAGAGGCGCGTAACTGAGATCATAGGTAGGACTGTTAACGAACTAGGAGATATAGCTCCGCGGATCGACCAGACCCTGTTAAGCCCTACAGCTACCGAGAGTGACGTGACCTCTTTTATAGAGCGTAGTGATCCCTACGGCTTCAGATGCCTCGTTGTGCCCCCGCTATTCGTGAAGATTGCTAAGTCGATCAGCAGGACGCGTATATGCACAGTCGCCGGCTTCCCAAATGGCTACAGCGCTACGGATGCCAAGATCGCAGAGATCAGGTTCGCCGCAGAGCAGGGGGCTGATGAGGTTGATGCTGTGCTCGCCATACCAATGCTTAGGATGGGTCGCTGGGACTACGTTAAGCGCGAGGCGGAGGCCCTGGTTAATGAGGCGCATAGCTTAGGCATGAAGATCAAGCTCATAATAGAGGCAGGGGTTCTCAGCCCCGAACAGGTGAGGAGGGCTACCGCTATAGTTGCCGAATCGGGGGCAGACTTCGTCAAGTCGAGTACGGGGTTCGTTGGTAGAGGCGTGGATCCCTACGACATAGTCATCATGGACTCGGTGAGGAGAGCCACGAGGCGTGACCTAGGCATAAAGGCAGCTGGGGGTGTGAGGACCGCTGTAAAGGCGGTTCTGCTGATACTGCTCGGGGCCGATGTTATCGGGAGCAGCACCGGCATAGAGATAGCGAAGCAGTTCAAACAGTTGAGAAGGGGCTCTGCCTAAGTAGAGCATATGTAGAAGAAGCTTTAAACGGGGCGCGTATAGAGAGTGTTATGGCTGGTGGGCCCGTCGTCTAGCCTGGTTAGGACGCCGCCCTGACGAGGCGGAGGTCCGGGGTTCAAATCCCCGCGGGCCCACCAAAACACCGATATTCTACCTCTACACGTATCTGCGGTAGATCGCGTTGTCGCTAAGGCTGGTGGCTATACACAAATCGTTCAACGGTCACGAGGTGCTAAGGGGTGTAAGCGTCGATATAGAGCGTGGGGAGTTCTTCACATTTCTAGGGCCTTCAGGCAGCGGTAAGACAACTCTTCTGAGAATAATAGCAGGTCTTGAGGAGCCCGATTCGGGTGCTGTTATCATAGATGGTGTTGATGTCACGCGCGTACCTCCTCATATGCGCGGGGTCTCCATGGTGTTCCAGAACTACGCCCTCTGGCCCCACATGACAGTGTTCGACAATATTGCCTACGGGCTTAGGGTAAGGGAGGTGCCTGAGGCTGAGGTTAGGAGGAGGGTTGCAGAGGTTCTAGAGCTTGTCAGGCTTAGGGGGTTGGAGAATAGGTACCCAGCTCAGCTCTCTGGGGGTCAGCAGCAGAGGGTTGCACTAGCTAGAGCCCTTGTTGTCCAGCCGAGGATACTACTACTTGATGAACCCCTAAGCAACCTAGATACTAGGCTAAGGATAGATATGCGTGAGGAGCTCAGGAGGCTTCTCAAGGATTTAGGGGTTACAACTGTGTACGTAACCCACGATCAGGAGGAGGCGTTTTATCTCTCAGACAGGATCGGTATTTTGCTTAATGGCAAGCTGGTGCAGGTGGGTAGACCCTATGAGGTTGTTAAGAGGCCTGCATCACTAGAGGTGGCACTCTTCCTAGGCAAGTGCAACGTCCTTGAAGGCGTTGTAGAAAGCGTTAGTGGCGATAAGGTGGTTATCGAGGTTTCGGGGGTTACCCTTAGGGGAGTGGCCGTAGGGGAGCCTCCAGTGGTTCAGGGAGCTAGGGTGGTAGCTGTATTCAGACCCCACTCGGTAGAGGTGAGACGCGGTGTAAGCAGCGCTGCAGAGCCCAACACATTCATTGGAAGGGTGGTAGCTACACACTACCTAGGTAGCGTAGTGGAGGCGGAGGTGGAGACCCCTCTAGGTCGCTGGAGGATACATCTACCCCCGAGGAGCGGTGATGCAGCCTTAGAGGAGAGGATCGCGATCCGCATCCCCGAGGATGAGCTCTTGGTATACGGGATGCGGTAGCGTTCTACCCCCATCGGATATTGGCAAGCTTTAGTACGGCGAGTAGCGCTACTAAGGTAACCGCTATGGATAGAAACACCTCTATTACTGCAGCACCTACGTAGAGAAGGCTTGAGATCGTTATGTCCCTAAAAACCACGTAGCTCACGGGAGCCGTGCTCCCCCATCCCATGGTGGGGCCCAGGGCGCCTATCGTTATAGACGTGCTGACCTCTGTTACTAGGTGTATAGATGCGAATACTATTAGGGGGGTAGAGGCCCCTACGGCAAGCGGTGCTACCACCCGTATGAGCGTATCCCGGTCTCGTGCACCCACTACGTAGGAGGCCTCCTCGAGATCCCTCGGAATGGCCGTTACCGCTACCTGGAGCGC
>QMWY01000011.1 GCA_003661865.1 Thermoprotei archaeon | reverse complement strand
CCCTTACCCTATTCTCCCCCGCGGGTCCTATGTATATGAATGCTGGCGGTGTAGTTGCACCGCTCTTGGTGTAGTCCGGCTTGGTATCCTCCATTATCAGCTTCCAGGTCTCCCTAGAACCCTTACCCCAGATCTTCGAGGCGTCCCTAAGCTCAACCTTGTCATCCTCTATGTAGAGGTATACGGGATCCTTCGAAGCGCCCGTTATAACCACGCCGTCGTATCCCGCAGCCTTGAGCTCAATGGCTACCTCTGTACCCAGGGTGGAGCCCACAACACCGTTGTTCTGAGGACTCTTCCCCGATATGCAGAGCCTCGCACCAGGGTAGTACCCGGTCATGGGTCCAGTGAGCGCTAGGAGTATGTTCTCAGGACCTAGAGGGTCTATGCTCTCCCACCTCTCGCCTAGACGCCTCCACAACAGCCATGTAGCAAGTCCCCTACCCCCTATGAACATCCTGTATACCTGCTGATCAACCTCGATAACCCTGCTCCTCCCGGTAGATAGGTCTACCTCTAAGAGCCTACCCCAGAATCCATGAGGCATACCTACATCACCTCCTCCGGCTCGATATCAAGAACCTTCTTCACAAGAGGCTTAGCTATCTCCTCAGGGGTCTTAGCGTAATGCATTATCACGCTTGTCGTCGGGCGCGCGATGACATTCAGAGCCCCATAACCAGCCTTCTCGCACGCCTTGACACACTCGGGGTCTCCTCCGCAGAGGTCACATATTATCACAGCGCTCTTACCCTTGACCACCCTAGGCACCCTACCAGGGCACGCCTTGACACACTCACCGCAAAGGGTGCACTTACCCTCATCAACTATCACAGCACCCGTCTCCTTATCCACGCTAAGCGCGTTCGAGGGACACGCCTTGACACAGGGGTAGTCTGGGCACTGAGCGCATAGATGCGGTATCGTGATGCCCGGAGCCACCTCGAAGATCCTTATGCGGGACGCCTCGGGCCATATCACACCCTCGTGCTTTAGTGAGCATGCTATCTCACATAGCCTACAGCCACTGCACCTCTCGTAGTCACGTAGGATCCATATCATCTGCTTGGACATGGCCAAGGTACCTCAGAATCTACGCCACCCGTCTAAAATTAAGCGTTACCCCCCGGGGTGTACGTAGTGTACAGCTATCCTCGAAGACCCTATGCTACAGACATCGGTATCCGGACCCACATACTCATCCCCAGCCGAGAACAGTATGTACTCGTGGTTCACCGGAGCCCTACGTTCGAAGGCGAGCCTTACCACAACATCCCTAAGTGTGGGGCAGTCCTCAACATCTACGCACACAACATCGCCGAAGTGGCGCGTCAGCGATCCCCGGAACTCCAAGCATAGCTTCCTACCCACGGCCCCCACCCATAGCTATGCTGAGCACGAGGGCTACGTCTGCTACAGGGCTATGGACATCCTCGAACCCTTGGATGGTTAGGGGCTCGCCAAGCGATAGCTCTCCTCGTGTAAACGCGCCCTCACCACCGTGTACAACGACAACGACATCCTCCTTAAGCACCGAGGGGTCCAGGTACTTGATCCCCGACATGCCATGCACTATGAATACGAGCCTCACCTGCCCTAAGATCTCGTTGATCTCCTGGAGTGTCGATAGTATCACAAGGTTCTTACCCCTCCTGTACGCAAGCTTGCTGACCTCAGGAATCCCCACCTGGGCTGCCATACCGGTCGGCTTAACCACGATCAGCGTATCTACTACCCCCGTACCGTAGACGAGCTTTGCAACATCTATCAACCTCTGAGGGCTTGCGACATTGTATAGCGCTATGCCCTTCAAAGCGCTTCACCCAGCCCATCTAAACCAGCGGTACGTGCTTGAAAATGAAGCTTGCTATAGCCCTTGCCAAGGGAGGGGGGACCGCCTCACCAACCTGGTTGAACTGCTGATCGCGGCCCCCGTAGAATACGTGATCGTCGGGGAACCCCATTAGGCGCGCTTGCTCACGCACGGTCAGGAGCCTATTCTCGAAGGGGTGTATGAAGCGCGAGCTGCCGAGCACTGTAGGGGCTACTGTACGCGGGTTCAACCTTATGTAGTTCGGAAGCCTCCTTCCACCAGCACCGGTATAGTAGTAGAGTGCACGGCCCCGACCTACAGATGATATCCGCCTCAGCTTACGCGGCGAGAGAGGTACGGGGTCGTGGTTAGGTATGTAGCCCTCACCAGGTGGTGGAAGATCTCTTAGCGCCTCTGCCACGCTTATCCTCCTGCCGATGGGTTTGGGCTCTATCCTGACATTCGATATGAAGACCCGCGTTCTCCTGCTAGGAGTTCCGTAGTCCTCTGCGCGGAGCACGTTGAAGTGTATCCTACTGTAACCCGCGTACCTAAACTCCCTCTCTAGAGTCCTTCTAAGCCCTCCCTCCATGATCGCCGGCACGTTTTCCATCACGAATACCCGGGGCGAGATTTCGCCTACCAACCTTACGAACTCCAGCGTTAGCTGCCCTGCAGGGTCTCTATAGAGCCTATCCAGCGGGTCCTCCTCGCGGCGGGGGTTAGCACCTGTAAAGGGCTCGCAGGGGGGGCTCCCTATAACCACATCTACCTCACGCCTTCCGAGGAGGTAGCGTATGTCATCGGCGCTAATCTCACGTATGTCGTCGCAGATTACGTGAGCAAGCGGGAAGTTAGCCTTGAAGCTCCGTACGCACGCCTCATCGTTATCCACTGCAAAAGCTACAAAGCCCCTCGCGTCGCTGAAGCCCCTAGCGAAGCCCCCGGCACCTGAGAATAGGTCAACTACTAATGGCCTTCTCATCCTCTAGCAGCTCCTCCTCAAACTTCCTCACAATAGCCTCGAGCACCTTAACAACCTCCTCATTGCTCTCCTCCACTAGGTCAGCACCACAGCGGGGGCACTTGAACCCGTTCTCGAACGCCTCGTCAAACGTGTACCTGCTGCCGTCATTCGGGCACACGAAGAACACATTGTTCTTCTCGAACTCTAGCCTCTGCCTAAGCTTCTGCAGAACAAGCTTCTTGCGCATGAGGAGGAGCCGCTTAAGGGACTCGACATCTACGCGCCAGTAATAGACGTACCAGATCCCCTCGCCCTGCCTAGTCCTCCTATACGTCACAAAGTTGAACCTCGACATCTCGTAGAGAGCCCGGCGAACGTCGTTAACCCTTAGACCTAGCTTCTGCGCAACCTCTTCATCCGTTACCTCCCTTGGCGACGCTAGCAGCACCTCAAACACCCTGCGTGCAGTCTCCCCAAACATCATCTCGATCATTCTCAGCACGTTCTCAACCCCTCTATCCAATCTCCACCACCTTCTTACCCCTACTCTGAGGCTCTATCCTAATCTTCGCATCGGGGAAACATAAGCTGAGCTCTGCCCCCCTCCATAACCTGTCCAGGAATAGTGCCAGCGCTGCAACCTCGGAGTGCGGCTGATTGCCTATAGCCACATTATAATCGGCAACCTCGTAGTACTCCCTGGGCACCTTCTCAGCACCCACAACAACCACTAATTTTCCACAGCGCCTCCTAATACCGTCGATCACTTCATCCACGGGAAGCCCATACATTGTTAGGTGCACAACGCAGTAGCCATCGCGCTTGAGTTTCATCAGGGTTGAGAGGGGGTTCGGACAGTACTCCGCTCTGAAGTAGCTGGCGCCACCCCACCGCTTAGCCACATCCATAACGCTATCGATGACCCCCTCATCGCGCTCACCAGCTATCAGAATGCCCCGCGCCCCAAAGGCGCGCGCAACGAGAGCTACGTGGGTCGTAACCCTTTTATCACGCGCTGGCCTGTGGCCGAGACGTAGGACAATGACGTGATGCCCAAGCTCTTCTGGAGTGACTCCACAGCCCTGCATACCGCCTTCTTCACCTCCTCAACTCCATAGCCTCTTAGCGCTGATACAGGTACTATATCCACTACACCTCCGTACTCGGGCAGAATAGCCGTTTTAACAGCGTCCATCTTCCCCTCAAGCTCCTCGGACCGCACAAGATCGATCTTATTCATAACCACTATCATAGGCTTGCCCACAACACCTATCTTCCTAAGCACATCTAGGGACGAGAACGCCTTGTCTAGGATCCTGCTGATGTCCTCGGAGGAGTCTAGCACTAGCATTACTATATCAGAGTCCGAGATCTCCTCGAGAACGGCATTGAAGGCCTCTATTATTTCGTAGGGGATGTTCTTGATGAAGCCTACGGTGTCTACAAACACCACTCTAGTCATACACATAGGCACGCCGAAGCTCTTGGGAGCTAGCGTTGTGAACATCTCGGTACCCGTAGGCTTGGCAAGCTTGGTCAAAGCGTTAAACAGGGTGGTCTTACCAGAGTTTGTGTACCCTGCTATGGCTACATGGATAAGCCCCTGCCTCCTACGCCTCTCCCTCTCAAGACCCCTCCTACGCCTAAGCTCCTCAAGCTCCCGGGAAAGCCTAGCGATCCTCCTCCTAACATGACGGTAGTACGCATCTATAGCATACCCGCCGGGGCCTAGGAATCCTGGCAGCTCCTTGAGCTTGGCACGCCTTATCCAATCCCTTATCAGCGGCAGCTCGTGGCGCAGCCTAGCCAGCTCGATCTGTATATTAGCCTCCCGTGAACCTGCGTGACGGGCAAATATGGATAGTATCAGGAGGACCTTATCCACAACGTCTACACGCAGCTCCCTCAAGAGACACGTTACCTGCCTAGGCTTGAGCTCATCATATATACAGACCTTGGTAGCCCCGCTCCTAGCTATAGCGCTCCGCAGCTCCTCAAGCTTGCCTCTGCCTAGGTAGCACGACGAGCTGATGTTTCTAACGACGAGCTCCTCGCCGATCTCGTACCCCGCCTCCCTCACTATAGCCCTGATCTCAGCTATGTCCTCCAGCGCACTCGCAGGTACCACCAGCACTGCTGGCTCTGCGAACTTGTACCCCTTACCTCTGCCCCTGGCCCTAGCTACTCACCCTCCTTCTTCCTAATATTGACGATCTCTCCTAGAGTTGCGTATAGCCCCGGTAGCCTACCCCCCTCTCCACCGCTTATGAGCTTATCAACAGCTGGCTCGAGAAGCTTTATACCTAACACCTCCTCGAGCCTACGGGCGAGCTCTATCGTTGGCCTCAGCTTGCCCGCCTCGATCCTCTTAATGGTGTTCTCACTCTCCCTAACCTTGATCGCGAGGACCTTCTGGCTCCATCCAAGCCTCATACGCGCTCTTCTTATCCTCTCGGCGTAGTCCTCGACAACCTCATAGCTCTCTAGGAGCCTAGATGACCTGGTACCACGCCTTGCAATCCCCTGCTTCCTCTGCGTAGCATAGCCAGCCGGCCTCACAGTCCTAACAGTCCTAGGAGCTGCCTGATGTAGAGGAGTAGAGGTGGCTGTAGGCGCTAGGGGGCGGGGCCTTCCTGCAGCAGACATCGTCACTCCGCTAACCCTACCCCTCTTAACAAGCTTCTCGTAGCATCGCGGACATACAACCAGTGTGACACCATCAACTACTATACGCCTGGCCTCCCTCTCGTCGATCTCCGCACCGCACATTTCGCAGTAGACCTTGCGGGATCTAGGAAACACCCGACGAACCCCCATACCCTGTCATACTGTGGGTAACTATTTTAGTTTTCAGCTAGAAGTAAGAGTGGCTAAATGGGGCAAGGGTATGTCCACCGAAAGCCAGAGCTACGACGACTTCAACTACATAAAGTATCTTGAGCAGCGCGTTAGGGAGCTCGAGCTTGAGGTAGGGCATCTAAGGGGGCTCATAGCTAAGTATCGTGAGGATATAGAGTACTACAAATCCCAGATCGACAAGCTCATGACTCCGCCGCTTATTGAGGCAACGCTCCTTCAGCTACTCCCAAATAGGCGTGCTGTGGTCAAGAGCAGTACGGGTCCTACGCTGATAGTGCACATAATGGACAACGTCGATGTCTCTAAGCTAAGGCCCGGGATGAGCGTAGCTCTAAACCAGAGGGGTTCAGCGATAGTAGATGTGCTTCCGCCTCGTGAAGACCCCTACGTCAAGGCGATGGAGGTCGTGGAGAGACCCGCGACGCGGTACATCGATATAGGGGGGCTCGATAGCCAGATCAGAGAGCTACGCGAGGTAGTAGAACTCCCGCTTAAGCACCCCGAGCTCTTCCGGGCCATGGGCATTGAGCCTCCTAAGGGCGTACTGCTCTACGGCCCCCCGGGCTGCGGAAAGACACTCCTTGCAAAAGCTGTTGCAGGCGAGAGCAACGCTACGTTCATCAGGCTTGTCGCATCTGAGCTCGCCCAGAAGTTCATAGGTGAGGGTGCTAGGCTCGTACGCGAGCTCTTTGCGCTTGCTAGGCGAAAGGCCCCAGCGATAGTGCTCATAGACGAGATCGACGCTATCGGCGCCAAGAGGCTCGATGTGGGTACGACGGGGGAGCGCGAGATCCACAGAACCCTAACCCAGCTACTAGCAGAGCTCGATGGCTTCGACCCGTTGGATCAGGTTAAGGTGATAGCGACAACGAACCGCATAGACATACTGGACCCCGCATTGCTGAGGCCGGGGCGCTTCGATAAGCTTATCGAGGTGCCCCTACCAGACCTCCGGGGGAGGTTAGAGATATTCAAGGTGCATACGCGCAGAATGCCCCTACATAAGGATGTGGATCTCTACGTACTCGCAGCTAGGACTGAGGGCGCGACAGGTGCGGATATAAAGGCTATATGTACCGAAGCAGGGCTCAACGCCATACGCAATGGGCGCAGGGTCGTAACTATGGAGGACTTCGACTATGCGATAACGCGTGTGCTTAGGAGTAGGTACAGACCCTACACCTCCCCTGACTACGCACGGACACTGAAGAGGAGTTCGCTGTGGATGTAACACGATGAGATGCGTTGTGGCGGGTCCCCGCGAGCGTGAGTTCCTAAAGGCTCTGCTTGACTACGACCTATGCAGCGGCTGCGGAAGAGCTATAGACGAGTTCCCTAAGGTAAGGCTATGCTTTTCACCATCTACGGGCAGGCTCAGGTACGTTGACGACGGCGCAGAGCCTATCATGACCGTGCGGGCATCCGACATGCATGTGATACCACGAAGACCCCTGGCCGAGGTCCTACATCGACTACTACCCTACCCCCGGCTAAGGGTGGTGGTTGTAGATGAGGTGGCTATGGATGTGGCTTGCAGCCACACGCTCTTCGCTCGCCACGTCCTTTACCTAGACCCCGAGCTGAGAAGTGGGGATGAGGCGCTGCTGGTAGATGAGAGCGATAACCTGTTAGGCATCGCGACCCTCAGGCTGGGCTTTCACGAGACTATGTTCTTTACCCGGGGTCCTGCTGGTATCCTTAGAGAGCGGGTGGTGAGCTGTGAGGATCAAGAGTAAACGCGTAGTTCTCGAGGTTGACGACGAGCTCACGGGTTCAGACCACATCAGGTTCTTCATAACGGGGTTCCAGGGCTTTGGAGGCGTTGGGCACCTAACTACAAAGTACCTGACCTCAACACTAAAGCTCAGGAGGGTTGGGTACGTACTCCCATCAGCGATCCCCGACTTCACATCGCTAGAGGACTACGGGCTCACCCTGCCTCACGAGCTCTTCGCGGCGCGCAATAGAGGCATAGTGACTCTTGTTAACCACGTTAACCCCTCGAGGAGGGAGCTAAGCGATTTCGTTAAGGTGATAGTAGAGTTCGTAAAGAGCATGGGTGTAGAACATGCAATCCTGATAGGTGGGCTCGATGAGAGGTTCCGGGAGGGTGATGAAAAATTCCGCTGGTTGCCCACCCGAAGTGCTCGCATAAGGCTTGACGCGCCGCTGTTCATGAAGGGCCCCTACATAGTCGGGCCCCTTGCATCGCTACTCGTAGCGTTTGAGCTGGAGCGCATACCCGCAATAACGATACTCCCTTATACGCAGCCCACTAGAAGAGTTGATCCTCGTGCAGCGGCTGTAGCTATAGAGGTCATATCAAAGATAGTCGGTGTGGAGATCCCCACAGCTGAGCTCATAGAGTACGCCGAGTACATCGAGCGCGCCGAGGAAGAGGTTCGCAAGATGCTCGAGGCGCAGGAGTCCCGGGGAAGCAACAAGATCTATATGTGAGTGTGAACCCTTTCTAAGGCTTCGCCAAGGTGCTGAACCTACATAGGAAATCCCTGTATAGATCACCGCACTTGATACTCAGTATCACGGGTTCTATACCTATACTGCGAAGCTCCGTAGCTATCCTCAAGGCAGCGTACTCACACCACTCACACTCCTTAAGGTCTACAACCACCACTCTCCCTAATCTTCTAGAACTCTTAACAATCACTTCCATCACCATGCCAACCGCATCCTCAACCTCAGATACGGACATGGAGTACTTAGACTCGTACTGAGACCATGGGTATGCATATGTTAAGAGCTCGGTTACCGCACCTAGAGGTGGCGCCATGAATACCAATAAATAGTCCTTCCCTAGAACCTCCCTTACGTACCTCGCTAGCGCGGAGTCGCTATAGGGCTTATCGAAAGGCAGCCCCGGTAGCACGACTATGTTGCTAGCCCACAGAGGTATACCCATATCCTCAATCCTCCTTCTCCTCCTAATGATCCTGGGCCTCTGAACGCTTTCCAGGCTGTAGAGTAGCACAGCTTTAGTAACGCCCTTCGAGTCCACATCATACATCTCTAAGAACCTGTAGAACCTCCTAACGGCGTCAAACGCCCTCTTTAAGGCGGGGTGCATACGGCTCTTAGCCTCGAGGTACTCCCAGAGCCTGCCCTCGCGAAGCGCTACGCGTGTTCGTTTAAGCTCGCGCATTATCACGTGGAGATTGTGTAGCGCGAGTAGCTTAACCCTTTCACCGTAGCTCATCTCACGAAGTTCATCTGGGGTGTACCGAGAGCATACGGGGCACTCGCAAGGGAACTCATCAAGCTCGCTAAGCCTCATGGTCCCGCTCTCGGTCATGTACCTCTCATCACGCGCGTATAGCATGTAGCTAGCAGAGTCGAAAGTGTCAACACCTAGCGCTACTATGAAGGGTATTATTGCTGGGTGCCCAGCCCCGAAGAGGTGCACGGGTGCGTCTGGCGGTAGAACACTCTTAGCAGCCACTATCATCTCGACAAGCTTATCAAACATGTAGCCCTCCATAACCGTGACCGGGCTTCCTATACCATACATAGAGTAGCCCGTGAGCTTAGCCGCCTCTGCGGCAGAGAACCTGACAAGGTCTGTGTATACACCTCCCTGTATAGGTAGGACCCATAGAGTTGCGCTACACGACGTAACGAGCTCCTGCACCTCTCGTGCACGGCTTAGCGTGACCTCTACACTCCTCTTGGCGTCACCTAAGCTTACGTCGTAGGACGTTGGTACATCGAGTATCACGCCTATATCGCTCCCGATCAAGCACTGGAACTCCACAACAGTCCTGTTATCTATATCCACGTCACCGTACCTAAGTACCTGGTACGCACCCGAATCGGTCATGACGACACCTTCAAACCCTAAGAACCTGTGAACACCCTTTTCAGCAACCTCTTTGCCGTACCTCTTCCATAGTAGGTAGGCGTTCGTAATTACAGACCTAAACCCCAGCTCCTCTAGCTCCTTGAGCGTGACCAGCTGCTTCTGAGGGTCGACCACGGGGAAAAATGCAGGGGTTCTAAGATCACCACTACGCGTCCTGAGTACGCCTATCCTACCGGCCAGGTCCTTGTCCTTTATCTCAAAAACATCCATCTCAGGCGCTCCTTTTCTTCCTAGCTATGTACTCCTGATATATGTCAAACACTTTCTGGGCTAGGCTACCAGCCCCCTCGACCCCTGACTCCGTAACCTTTATGCGCTCGTATATGGTCACGGCATTTATCTCCGGAATCACCCGCACACTTCCAGGAGGTAGGTTCAGCCTCTCTATAAGGTAGTTGCGGAACTCCTCTGCGTCAAACAGCGGCTTCTCAACAACGAGTATCTCCGAGATTCTAGGCCCTGTAATTATCACCCTATGGACCTTTCTTCCATCGGACGACTCCGCATCACCGAGTATTATGTGGAGAGAGCTCTGGTCGTAGCCTAGGAGCGTGCCCACGTATGTCTTTCCATCTACTAATCGCACCTCAACCCTCTTGTCTATTAACTTATTAAGCTCCTGAACTATGCCCCTCCCAACAATGCTCACTTTCTACACCAGAGCGCAATTCTCGCTTTACTGGTATAAATAACGTGTTGATGTAGCTTATAAGGAGGTCTTGAACACGTGATAGACGGTGCCTATCTTGAGTATAAGGGTCAAGTGCAGTGTTAAGGATATGCAGCGCTCCTACATCCCAAATGTATACATAGCGGAGATGGACTGTGGTGATGTACGTATAAAAATGGATATTCACGAAGAGGTGAGGACATTTGATCCTGGCGATGATGTTGCGGTTGTTATAAGTAAAGAGGTGCCTAGCTACAAAGAGGGTGTAGATTACGTTGCTACAGGATACGTAGTCACTTTTAGGGACCTTGAGAATAGCAGAAGGAAGATGATCGTGAGCCTGTGGGGATTCGTAGTCGTTATGGAGGCGCCAAGCGAACTCTTCACGGAGTTCAGCCCTATGGATAAGGTCTACATGAAGATCTCTAAGGAGTAGCTGCCGGGGCTCCAAGACGTAATATATCGCCTGGCTAAGGATCAGGGCTGAGTGAGGCTGCTTCACTTCGTAGCTAGGCTTGACAAACGCCTAGGGCTTTTGGAAATCGATGCTGGGAAGGATAGGTTCTTAGCTAAGCTCATTCGCCTAGTCAGGAAGGCAAACACGTTATCATCGGAGAGCGAGGGGGAGGTCATGGATGAGAATGCGGCATTTATAGAAAGGCTTGTACATGTTCTGAGTAAGAGAGCAAGCCGCGATTTGATGTATGTCGTATTTACGATTGTGGGTCATAGAGGCCTTTCCACGTATCTGACGGTGATAGCCCGTGGTTCATCTAAGGACGATGTTCTTAAGGAGGCAGAGGTTCTCGGAGAGGTTGTAGGGACCTTGGCCGATGGAGGCATAGAGGTGCGCGATAACGAGAGAATCTCGTCACAGCTACTAGTCATACCCATGAGAGCTACTGGTAACGACTTCGTAGCGGAGCTTCATCAGATAGAGGTTGAGCCCCGTAGCTACGAGCCCTCACCCCTCATAAGCTCCTCAAGCCGGGGTGCCAATGGGATCTATCTGGGTCATCTACTGCCTGGAGAGGGAGAGGAGGACTCATTCTCGATACCGAGGGACTCCATATTTAGGCACATAGCGATCTTCGGAACCACGGGTTCAGGCAAGACCACCACTGCAGCAGTTCTCTCGCGCGGCATGGTATGCAAGGGCATCACGGTATTCATACTGGACTGGCACGGTGAGTACGGTGCTAAGCTAAGAAGTATTCCTAAGGTTGTGCTAGAGCCTGCGAAAGGGGATTACTTAGATGGGTTAACTATCGAAGAGCTCATATCTAAGGATCCGCAGGGCTTTGTAGATATACTAGATGCCTCACTCGACTTAACACCTGCACAGTCATTCATACTTACAAGGATCCTCGAGGGGTACGATCAGGATAAGCATGGAGACGTGTGGAACTTCCTGAATGATAGGCTCAGGCGTGGAAGTTTTAGTGAGGCTGTATGGGAGCGCGAGTCGCGCTTAGCGCTCTACCGAAAGCTACGCCAGCTCTTGGCACTACCGTCGAAGAGGCGTAAGGTCGAGGTATCTGATGAACCACTAGCTATAGTAATTGACCTTTCCAGCATCAGCAACACCAGGGTTAGAAGGACGTACACACACCTAATGATAAAGCTCATAGCCTTCTACATGCAGCATGGGCTTTGGAGGCGCGATACCGCCATAGTTGTAGATGAAGCACATAACGTGCTGAATGAGGAGGGGCCGATCTCACTACTAATATCTGAGGTTAGGAAGTGGCGGCTGGGCTTTGTTATAGTCACGCAATCACCTTCGTTTGTAACGACTAATGTTATGAAGAACACCAACACTAAGATCATACACGCGATAAAGTCGAGTATGGACCTAACAGCTCTTTCAAAGAGCCTATTCATACCTAGGGAGATAGAGGAACGCATACCCTTCCTATCTCCCGGCCAAGCAGTGGTGGCCATAGCTGAGCACGAGTGGCCTTTCTTGGTGAAGATCGATGCGACCGCGCTTGAGAAACCTTGCCGAGAGGATGGCTAAGTAGAAACCTTTTGATGAAAGGCTACGCAATATCTACCCTGACGTTGAGGGAATCTAGGTGTTTTGACGATTCATCAGGTGAAAAACTTTTAGGATAGAGGTTAGAGTTTAATGAGTAACTCCGATAGCTCTGTTAGCTACTGCTCTTCTCCTCCTTGCCCTTCTCCTCCTTCTCGTGCCTGGATGCTGCTATGACATCGTCGATCCTCAGTATTAGTGTAGCGGCCTCAGTTCCTGCCTTCAGCGCATTGACCTTCACTAGGAGAGGCTCTATAACGCCACGCTCCTTAGCATCGATTACGTCGCCCGTGTAAACGTCTACGCCCTTCCACCTGCCATCCTCCTTCATGTGCGCAGCCCTTAGCTTCATTATGTATTCAACGGGGTCTAGCCCTGCATTCGATACCAGAGCAGACACTATGCCCTCAAGAGCCTTTGCGAATGCCTCGACAGCTAGACCCTCCTTACCCCCAACCTTGTTAGCGTACTCCCTAACGTACTTCGCAACTTCCATCTCGAAGGCGCCAGCGCCGTACACAACCCTAGGCTCCTTGTACGCATCAGCCACAGCACTTAGCGCATCTCTCATCGCCCGCTCTGCCTCATCAACCAGGCGCTCGAGCCCGGCCCTTAGGACTATCGATACAGCCCTTGGGTTCTTGCAGCCCTCTATGAACACCATCTTGTCCTCTCCAACCTTCCTCTCCTCTACGAGTTCTGCATAGCCGAGATCCTTCTCTGTAAGATCCTGGATGTTTGTCACTATTCTTCCTCCTGTTGCTTTCTCTAGCTTCTCCATATCGCTTCTCTTAACTCTTCTAACTGCTAGTATACCTTTCTTCGCTAGGTAGTGCTGTGCAACATCATCAATACCCTTCT
>QMWY01000010.1 GCA_003661865.1 Thermoprotei archaeon | reverse complement strand
CTCAGCCCTACGAGACACCACTGCACCCCTAGGGATATAGGGACTTTACAAAGCGTTTTATATTGCTTAGCCTATGCCCTGAGCCCATGGCACTTCTGCACGAACGGCTCTGAAAAGGACGGTTACGAGTAGATGACCTCCTTAACAATCCTCGATACCTCGTCTGAGTAGCTCTTTACGTAGCGGCTGTCTAGGTTCTTGATAGCTTTTGAGAGCTCCTGTAGAAGAGCTCCTAGCTCTATAAGCACCTGTTTATCGACCCTCATACCCTGATGCATATCCGCCAGGACACTGTGAAGCCATTCGAGGGCGCTGTGAAGTGCCTTCCACTCCTCAGATCGGGTGAGCTCGTAGATCGCCTGGGACATGATCAGGGCACGGTCTACATACATGTAGGCGGCGTCTAGGAAGCCCCGATCACCCTCCTGAGCATACCTAACAAGCCTATCCCCAGCGAGGCTCACCATAGATGCCAGAAGGGAGGTGCTAACCCTAAGGCTCTTCGAGACGCGGATACTCATCGAGAGGTACGCAGAGCCCCACGCAACATTACTGAATATGAGAAGGGCTAGCAGAACCACGGTCACGGGATCCCGCAGCTTAGTGCTCATGAAGCCCCTCACCACCTGAGACACAGTAGCGAGTAAAGTCTTTAACACTCAATGCTACCCTCTATAAACGTTTAATTAGTTTCGGACACTTAACGAGCCGCGCAGAGGTGCCCCCTTTGCTCTCCTCAAAGCTCCTCGATATACTACTGAGCTCAGCTGCTTTCGAGGGGCGTAAGGCTAGGATAGCTAATGCGCTTCCAGCCACTAGCGGTATCGGCAGCGCTGCCGAGCTCGTGAATGAGTTCCAGGAGGCTGATATGATTCTCATAGATGTTGAAGGAGTTGTAAAGAAGTTCAGGGATCTCGTAGGGGTTGATGACTATACCCTGCTGATCGTTGTGGACGCAATATCAGGCATATATAAGCACCCAACATTTTCCAAGGAGCTAGGAGCTCATGGATTCATGCGTAGTCTCCTACCCGTTGGGGAGGGGCTTGCGCTCTTCATCAAGAGAGGCTTTAGCCCTGAGTTCTTCAAGCGGACTATAGAGGTCTATAGAGACTCCTTCATACAAGGTCCCAACCCGGTTGATTACAATACCGCGTATGCGCTGTACATACTCACAAAGTTCGTGCTATCACGTAGGAGAGAAATGGTCTTAGAGGTGGGTACGGGACGTGGCTTCTCAACTATGTGGCTAGGACATGCAGCTAAAGAGGTTGGTGCGCCGGTGGTATCGATAGATAATAGATGCGATAGGGTAGACTACGCCAAGAAGATTATGGGGGAAGTAGGGTTAGATAACGTTGAGGTTTTGTGTACAGATGCCAAGGAGTATAAGCAGGGTGAGGGGGAAGTAGTCCTAGCATTCATAGATGGCAAGAAAGATGAGTACCATCTGTACCTAAGGGTTATAGAGCCCTTACTAATCCCCGGAGCTGTGCTACTAGCACACAACACCCTATCCAACCCCGATGCCATTAAGCCCTATATAGAGAAGGTGTATGCGCCACCGTATCATTCACTGACCGTAGCTACGGATCCCAAGGGATTGACTATAACTGTATATGGGCCTAAGAGTTAGGCTAAGGTACGTAACGAACTTTGAGGCCTAGCCTCTTAGCTACCTCAGCCTGCTTCTTATCACTTGTTAGAAGCTCAGCTCTGTGAGCGATAGCCTGGGCTATGTACAGCGCGTCGTAAACGGTTATGCCATTCTCCACGGCTATCTCAAAGGCCTTGTCCAGGTACTCAAGCTCATTCTCAATTCCTACAATACCTTCGTTTACCAACCTCTTTAGGAGTTGCAGCCTTGTCCTAGCGACATCAGGTGGTTCTTGATTAAGCACTACAGACCTCTTCCATATAGCGTTGGCAACCTCCTTCACAACGTGGTCAAGCGATACAGACTCTTCCTCAAGAACCTCTCTGATGTTACGCCAGTTATCCTCCTTGAGTATGTACTTGGCAAGTGCTGAGGCATCAACCACTATCACGGTCATCCCTCACCGAAGATGCTGCGAAGCCCCGGGGAGTGGGGGGTAGTTTCTCAAGAGCCTTATCCACTTCGTTTAGCACCTTAATCCTCTTATACATGCGCACCCTCTGCTCTAAGAAAGCCCTGATCTCTTCAGACCAGTTAACGAGGTCTCTAAGCCTATCCATCTCTTCCTTCAAGCGCCTAGGAATCCTTATGCTTAACACCACGCTCACCGTAGACACCTAGCTTGAGAGATCCGTAGGCAGGTTTTTAAATAGTTGCGTAAGCACCGCTTCTGGGGATCCGTCTATGGTGTTCACAAGTGGTGAAGCATTCATCTTCTTCTTTTCGCTTGCCATGGTTACCGGCGTACTGGTAACAGCACTCCTTTATGGGTGGAGGATCTCTAATAAAAGCGCTGTCATCCTAGCAGGCCTATTCATCTCCGTAGCCTTAGCCGCGCTTCTGGGATTCGCAGCATTGCTTACCCTAGCCAACGACCCGTGGTTCAGGGACCCATCCCTGCTCTTCTCCTCGGCACTATTCGCGGGGATAGCAACGGGGTTCTCGGTAGCCGTAGCGGCTGCACTGTTGAAGGAATACCGCTTGACGTCTCATTGACGGTGGTGCTAGACCACGGTTACGGTCTTGGCGAGGTTCCCAGCCCAGGTTTATCAGGGTTGTATCCGCGCTTAACGGCTGTGTAGTACGCCAGTAGCTGGTGCGGGATTATGCAGGGTAAGGGGCTACGAAGGGGTCTATACGCGGCATCTCGATAGCATCTTGGATGAGTATCGAAAGCCCTTCAATAGCAGTGGCCCTAGCTGCATCTCCTAGCTGGTTCGAAGGCTTAGGCTAGCCATAACACTTTACCCCACTCGATCTAGTATTATCTGGGTACTCGTATTGAGTTACGCGTATCGAGTTCCGTTTATCGATAGGGGGGCTGAGCTTAAGGTTCTGGAGAGGGAGTATGGGGCTAGTGGTTTCAGCCTCGTGGTTGTCTATGGTAGGCGTAGGGTTGGTAAGACTAGGCTTCTGAGGGAGTTCATCAATCAGCACGGGGGTGTGTACTACGTTGCTTCGGAGCTTATGTATCCTCAGATAGTTCAGGAGTTCAGCAGAGCTGTCTATGACTCGTTGGGCTACCTGCCCCGTGGTAGAGACCTTGTGGAGATCCTGGAAGAGCTAGCTGGTCTTGGTAGTAGAACAGTTGTTGTTATAGACGAGTTCCAGTACGTGATTGAGGCTGAGCCTTCGCTACCCTCTAGGCTTCAGTGCAGCATCGATGGTGTGCTTAAGGGGGTAGGCTCATGCATGTGCTTTGCGGCTCTGCAATATCGTTTTCGAGAAGAGGCTCCTTGGGTACAGGGCGCCTCTCTACGGAAGGAGAACCGCCACCATTAGGCTAAGACCCATGAGGTTTGCGGAGGCCTACGGCTTCCTCAGAGAGCTGGAGAGCCCCTCGATGCTGTTAGGGCGTACTTGATCCTCGAGGGCACGCCGGCTTACCTCGCCTACGGTGCTAAGAGCCTTAGGGAGGTGGTTGAGAGTGTGCTATCCCCAGATCTCCGCTGATTGATGAGGCTGAGGGGTTGTTGAGGCAGGAACTCAGAGAGCCGCGTAGGTACATGGCTCTGCTGAGGGTGGTTGCCGAGGGCAGGGCATCTCTCTACGAAGCTGCGGTGGCTGCGGGTATAGACCCTAGGACTGTTCATAGGTACTTCGAGATCCTTGAGGAGCTCGACATAGTTGATCTTAGAAGGCCCCTAGGGTTCAGAAGGGGTACACGGGTCTTCTTCAGGGACGACTACTACAGGTTCTGGTTCACCTACGTGCTCCCCAATAGGCACGCCCTAGAGCTTGGGAGGGGGCTTAGCCGTATAGCGGAACACGTCCTTAGAACCGTAGATAGCTACGCTGCACAGACCTTTCAGAGGATTGTGGGGGATCACCTGCAGGAGCTCTACATGCTGGGAGCGTCCCCCATCGAGCCCCTGCGCTATGGGCTGTGGTGGCACTGGGGTGGGGAGACAGATATTGTCGTGATCAACCCCGGGGAATCGGCATCGTTTCTAGAGGTGAAGTGGGGCGACCTATCACTAGATGAGGCGCGCCGCACCGCAAGGAGGTTGAGGGCAAAGGTTTCGTATACAGGGCTTCAGGAGAGGGTAAACCACTACGTCGTTATCGCTAGGAGTATTCCAGGGCTTAGCGAACCCGTGATGAGTATTGGGGAAGGCTCCATAGCTGTGGACTTCTCAGAGATCTTCTGGGGGTTGCTTAAGGCTGCGGAGGATCGCGGTCCCAGGGAATAGCTATGGGTAGGGATGTGGTGGGCCGAGTAGTTATTATGCGTGCCAGGCCCAGCGATGCTGGAGCTATGGCGCGCGTGTTCGTCAAGGCCTTTGGGCACAGGGGGCCTCTAGAGCCCGTGGTTACGAATTTCGGGGTTTCTATGGAAGTGCAGCCAGATGGGTGCTTCGTAGCTCTTCTAAACAGCTCTGTTATCGGAACGGGCTGCTTCTTCGACTACGGCAGGGTTGCGTGGGTTGGTAACGTAGCTGTTGTTCCGGAGCTCCAGCGCAGAGGTGTGGGAACGGCGATAATGCTGAGGATCCTGGGGGAGCTCAGGGCGAGGGGTGTTGAAACCGTTAGGCTTGACGCTACGGAGCAGGGTAGGCGCCTCTACAGGAAGCTGGGCTTTGTAGAGGAGTACCACACGATCATGTATAGGCTTTCCCGAGAGGCCTCCGAAGAGGTTAGCTATGGAGGTGTAGAGGTTCTCGACGAGCTGCCCGAGTTTGCCCTAGAGTTCGATCGCAGGGCCTTCGGGGCTGATAGAACCCATGTTCTAGCGTCATGGGTTAGGAGAAGGGCTAAGGTGCTAGTGGTTGCGAGAGATGGCTATGCACTGCTTAGAAAGGGGTTTCTAGGACCCGTCATAGCCCGCAGCTACGGGGTCGCCAAAACGCTTGTTACGAGGGCTATCAGGCTGGGTGCTCAGCGGATGATCGTGCCTAGCGCTAGTAGAGATGCGGTAAGGCTTGTAGAGGAGCTGGGTGCTGAGGAGGTTACCCGGTGCATCCGGATGAGGCTTGGCCCCATGTACCCGAAGGATGTTGGGGGTATCTATGGCATACTGGGGTGCGCTAAGGGGTAGGTCTCCTAAGGATCTGTAGGAAAAACACTGCACCCTAGCTGTAGAGGGAAACACCCGTATCTATACGCGGGGTCCTCGGCGTAGTGGTCGAGGGGCTAGGTACTGCTGCTGACAGCCCCTCTACGTACCTCTTAACGAGCCTTACCCCTGCGTAGACGAATGGGGTGTCCAGCGCTGCTATCAGCACCTTGAAGAGCCACATGCTGAGCACCATGTTTGCCAGGTCTGGAAGAGGGACAACGCCGTAGAAGGCTATCGTTGTGAAGATCGATGTGTCTATAAGCTGGCTAACCATTGTGGAGGCGTTGTTCCTTATCCACAGGTGCCTCCCATTCGTAACCTCGCGCCACTTCCAGAACGCCCAGACGTCGTGGTGCTGACTGATGAGGTAGGCAACTATGCTTCCAAGCACTATGCGTAGCTGGGGGGAGAACACCCTTTCGTAGAGCTGCTGCTGCGAGGGTTCGAGAGGTGGCTGTATGTAGTCGAGGGCTATGAGCAGCAGCATGACCAGCTCAGCCGCGAGCCCCGCCCAGACTATGTACACCGCCTTGCGCTTCCCGTAGAGCTCGTCGACGATATCGGTTATGGGGAACGTCACGGAGTACGCTATGGTTCCCGCCGGGACTATGAATCCGAAGAAGTTGATCAGCTTAACACCAGCGGCTATATTCGCAAACACTATCGCTGCCCCGAAGACCCCTGAGAACAGCGTTAGTACTAGGAGGTCCCTCTCATTGATAACGCTCCTAACCCCCTCCTCCATAGCACCGAACCCTGTTTCCTGTTAACCCTAGGGAACAGGTCTATAAGCATTGCTAGAGCTCTACTGGGTACATCCTAAGAAACTCCTCAATCTCCTCGCGACTAGGAGGAGTTATTGGGGGTCTCGATACGAGCTCTATAGGTGCCCCAGCAAACCTAAGCAGAGCTTTGAGGGTAGCACCTACATGTTCCCCGATCTCGTAGAGCTTAGAGAGCTTCAGAACCCGGCGATGAAGCTTTAAGGCTTCTAAGAGCTCACCCCTCTTCCATGCTTCGAAGAGCTTTACAAAGGTCTTGGGATAGGCGTTAGCGATCGCAGCCACAGCACCATCGCCTCCAAGCTCAAGCGTGGGGAGCATGGCGTAGGCACTCCCGGTGAATACTGAGAAGTCCTTTCTAAGGCTCTTCACCTCATCAACGAGTCTAGCTAGATACCGCAGCGAGTCATACGTAGCCTTTATACCGATGACGCTGCTGTACTCAAGTGCAAGCTCCTTAACCAGATCCACGGGTAATAGGATACCCGTTGTGGAGGGTATTGTATAGAGCACCAGCGGTATATCTACAGAGTCCAGAATTCTTGTGAAGTACCTCTTCAACCCGTCGCGGCCATGCTTAAAGTAGTATGGCGTTGTAGAGACAACAGCATCAGCACCCACATCAAGAGCGTGCCTAGCCAGCTCAACAGCATGCTCAGCATTATTGGAGGTTACCCCAGCAAGTACATGTACACCTCTAGGCCTCTTCTGCACCACGAACTCGTTAAGCCTCTTAACCTCATCCATTGTTAGGAGCGGGAACTCACCCGTTGTTGACGATGAGAATACGGCGTGCACCCCAGCCTCTCCGAGCTTCTCGAGAAGCCACCCAAGAGCCTCTAGATCTAGGGATAGGTCTCTGCGAAAAGGGGTTATGAGAGGTACCACGACCCCTTCAAGCCTCAATTCCCTAGCACCCTGCAAATCGCTTCCTCCTGGATCAGTAATTAGATTTAAGGGTTGCGCAAGGCGCTATTAATTAGGGGATAACCAGTCGCTTCTTTTCCAAACCTCGCCCAAAGACTAGGCGTAGCTTCAGAGGTGACCCGCTACTCTTGGTGATGGGGCTTAGGAGATATGGCAAAACCTCCCTGATATTAACGAGGCTCGAGAGCGCTGGGGCTCCTAGTCTCTATGAGGACTACAGGCTCTGGGAGTATGTGGGATTGTTCCTGCATTATCCCATTCATTGTTCCCTGCTTGGGCTGGGTCCTCATCCCCGCACTACTGGGGCTATTAGGGCTCCACTTAAGCCGTGGGAGCCCCTCATCTGCGTGAGGCCCCTCAGCGCTAGGCTCCACGCTGCTGTAACATCTCTCGTGGTTGTAACATCGTTAACGCGGTAGTACTAGCAATGGTTTAGTCTCTTCACTCTGCCTATCGGTGAGGTTCAGCTTGTACTTCTTAGCGGTACATAGATGGTCACACAGATGGTCTTCAATCCTCTCCATGAGGCCTTGTACTCTATGAAGCTGTGGAGCATTCTGTATACTAGCTGTGTGAAAAGACACACCGGCCTATTGCTCCTCTCTGAGGCGCAGCCCTTAGCCCCTTAGGGCTTTCCAGAACTATAAGTGTCATAATATTCGACTGTTATCTCGACAATACTCTTAGCCATGAAGTGAGTGGTATCCCTGACTATGTTCTTGGCGTGCCTTATCCACCTCCTGTAAACCCTCAGGAGCCGCTTCATGGACCTCCAATGCTCCCCGAGCCTCTGCTGAAGGTCCTCAGCCAGCTTACGTAGGTGTAGCGCCCTCCTGAAGCACTTGAAGACTATAACCCCAGTGGTCATGATTTTGCCGTATTAGCGTTGAGCCTGGTGTAGTCCTTGGCCTCGCACCCACCCTACTTGAAGGGCCTAATGCCTGTAGGGTCCTCAAAGTTGGAGTACGTTATCGGATCCTTGATCTTCTTCTCCTTCCTCACTATGGGTCTTGTCAGGGCCTGTGGGAATGTTACGCAGGGGTACTTCAGCCTGACCACAACCGTGTACTTGTCCAGCACTCTGACCCATTGATGGGCTGCCACACGGTTATGCAGATAAGAAACATGTGCTTCACTGTGTAGTTTATGGTGAACACCACGTCCTTAGCCATCAGCTCTGTGCTGTCGTGCCACTTAACGCCCTTCCTTATGTGGAATATCCAGGTTCTGCCACCTCTCGTTCAGCACTCGGCGGAATAGGGTGTCATACGTAGGCTCCATAACGCTGTACTTGACTATCAGGCTTTGTATGAAGGGGTTCATGGTCAGGAGATCCGACCTCAGCGAAACCTTGATGTAGTGCTTCTTCTGAGCCCATAAGGGGAGGCGCGATGAGGGCGAGGGCTAAGATGTCCACGACTGCTAAGGCTATGAGCCTACCGAGCCTCAAGATCGACACTTGTTCGAGTGCTCATGCGCTTACTGCTGATGCGGGCTGATATAAGTACTTATCTGAACATACCTGGGGTAACCGGTAATGTCTTCTAATACTTGTTTATGCCGTTAAGCCCTTAGGGTAGAGAAGGGTGGAGGTTGGAAGAGCTTATATAGAGGATAGATGTAGCTGAGGCAGAAAGTGAAATATAAGCTGTCTTAGGGTGCCCTCCTTGGGAACCCTGTTCGTGAAGGGGGTTTCTAAGCTCTACACGCCGAGCGATGTACTGGAGGGGGTCTCGATCCTCATCGAGGATGGTAGGTTCAGGGCCGTTGGAAAGGGGATCGAGCCTCCCCCTGGCGCCGAGGTTATAGATGGTGGTGGACTAGCCGCTACCCCGGGCCTCATAGATCCGTGTACGCATATCGGTGTATACCCGCTCGAGTGGGAGTACGGGGAGCACGGTGTTGAGAAGAGCGATGTTGCTACGCCTCATCTAAGGGTTGTTGATGCTGTGGATCCCTACGATCCGGCGTTCAGGGAGGCTAGGGAGTCCGGCGTAACAACAGTTGGTGTACACCCTGGGTCCTACATGAGCTTCGGGAAGCTGGTGGACGAGACCAACATCATGCCGGGCACGACCGCTGTGTACAGGACCGATGGGGCCCCCTTGGTCGAGGAGCACGGTGTTGTGGTTGCGATGGGTGAGCATGTAAAGAGGTTCTTCGAGGCGAACAAACTCGCCCCGACCACCCGGATGGGTATGGCGGCGCTCATCAGGGTTGCCTTCAGGAGGGCTAGGGAGTGGATGGGTAAGAAGCCTGAGGAGAGGGGTGTGGACCCGGTGTCCGAGACCCTTGCACGTGTCCTCCGGGGCGAGCTCGTAGCCTATATCCACGCCTTCTCATCTAGGGACATAGCCATCCTGACGAGACTTCTCAGGAGCCTAGGTGTTGAGCGCATGGTGGTTGTCCACGGTGCTGAGTCCCACAGGGTGGCGGACCTGCTTAAGAGCTATGGGGTGCCCGTGATCCTAGGCCCCATAGTCTTCTCTAGGAGGAGCGTCGAGCTTCGTGAGCTAGACTCCTCTCTAGCGGCTAAGCTGGAGGAGCTGGGGGTCCTATTCTCATTAACAACGGACCACCCAACGATCCCGATACAGTACCTAACGCTCGTAGCAGCGGCCGCGGTGGGCGATGGGCTCGACCCCATCAAGGCGATCGAGTCAATAACCCTTCGCCCGGCGAAGATACTTGGTCTCGACAAGGAGCTGGGGAGCGTTGAGCCGGGGAAGGTAGGGGACCTGGTGCTGTGGAGCGGAGACCCGCTAGACCCGAGCAGCAGGGTTGTGTACACGATCATGTCTGGTGAAGTGGTCTACTCCCGGGGTGGTTGAGATGAAGGCGGTTGTAGGTGCGAGGATCATAACGGTTACCGGGCCCGAGATACCCGAAGGGGTCATAGTGATCGGGGATGATGGGAGGATCGCGGAGGTTGGCAGCGTACAGCAGGTCAGGGTTCCGAAGGACGCCGAGGTTATAGAGGCCCATGGGCTCATCGCCGCACCGGGTTTCGTAGATGCGCATAGCCACATAGGTGTGGTGCCCGAGGGGATCGAGTGGGAGTACGCCGATGTGAACGACTTCTACAGCCCCGTAACACCGCATATGAGGGCAATTGACGCTCTAGACCCCTACGACCCTGCGTTTACCCATGCTGTGCAGGGAGGGGTAACAACCGTTTACACCGGGCCGGGGAGCGCCAATGTGATCGGGGGTATAGGCGCCGTGATCAAGACCTGGGGCAGGAGCCCTGAGGACATGGTGGTGATCCCCGAGGCCGCCCTCAAGATGGCGCTGGGGCCCAAGAGGCCTAGGGAGTACAGGAGCAAGATGCCCTACCCCACGACCAGGATGGGGACCGTAGCTGTTCTGAGGACCTGGCTTAGGAAGGCTAGGGAGTTTGCTGAGGGTAGGCTCAAGCCCGATAAGCTTGATGAGGAGGAGAAGGCCATGCTCGAGGTGCTCGTAAGGGTTCTGAGGAGGGAGCTGATAGCGAAGATACACCTATCCACATCACCCGACGAGATACTGGCTGTCCTGAGGCTGATCAGGGAGTTCGGGCTGAGGGCAACTATAGACCACGTGTTCGGTGGGCACCTAATGGCTGATGAGATCGCTAGGAGCGGGGTCCCGGTGATCTACGGACCCCCGATGATTGCTAGGGTAGCAGCGTTCTTCCGCTACGTAGACGATAGGACCCCTGCGATCCTGTACAGGAAGGGTGTGCTGGTATCGGTAATGACAGACCACCCCGTTATTCCGCAGAAGCACCTCCGAACGCTAGCGGCAACAGCAGTTAAGCACGGGCTCAGCCCCAACGAGGCGCTTAGGCTTATAACGATAAACCCCGCCAAGGCCATGGGCATAGACGATAGGGTCGGCAGCATAGAGCCGGGGAAGGACGCGGACATAGTACTCTCCAGAGGACACCCCGTTAAGCCCAGCAGCAGGATAGAGAAGGTGCTGGTTAGGGGAGAAGTAGTGTTCAGCTCTCGGTAAGATGTGCATAGAGCAAGGTGTTTTCTCCGCTAATCTTACCCTAAGAAACCATTAAATGGAACTGAGTACTAGCTAATGCACTACCAATCCTTCTTAGTGGTTAAGCATAGCCCAGTCACGCTAATGTGGAGCGTGGTATAACAGTTGCATGTGTGGAGAGCCTTCTGAAACCTTGTAGTCCCAAAACATGGTAGTCATGCTTAATATAGGCGTTATGCAGTAGTATAGGTGGTGTATTGCTTGAGCTGGGTTACGGTATCGGCTAAGATTAGGAGAGAGCTCTATGAAAAGCTTAGGAGGTATGGCATACCTGTAAGCGAGGTTATCAGGAAAGCGCTAGAGGAGGAAGTTAGGAAAAGAGAGGAGCTTGAGGTTAGGGAGGCGCTTAGGCAAGCGCAAGAGATTCTGAGGAAGATCCCGCCTGAGGAGATAGTCTCTGTAGTGAGGAGCAGCCGGGAGGAGCGGTGAAGGCGCTCCTAGATGCATCAGCTATACTAAATATCGTGAGGGAATTAGGGTCAGATTCCTTAAGCTACATCCGCGGTTGCTATGAGCTAACACTTACACCATATGAGATAGGCAATGCTATATGGAAGGAGGCTACATTGCTAAAGAGGTTGAGTATAGATGAGGCACTAGCGCTGCTAAACCGTATTAGGTTTGTACACCGCTACCTCAACGCTGTTGAACCTAAGAGCATAGAGCTTGTGTTGAGGACTGCGCATGTTCTAAGGATAACGTATTATGATGCTTCATACGTAGTTGTAGCAAAGGAGCTTAACGTACCCCTAGTAACAGATGATAGCAGGCTTAGGAAGAAGATCGAGTCTAGCGATGATGTTGTTAAGAGGTTGCTTGGTAGGGAGGTGAAGACCCTCTCAAGTTATGAATACATCGCCAGCAAGAAGGAGGGTTAGGATCGATCTAATCTCTTAATCGATTCTGGAAAATAGTGTTTTGTTTCTAAAGGCTAGATCACTTGAGGAAGAGCTGCTCCCACTTCCTAGCATACTCGACGCTCTGCTTAACATCTACGAACAGCTTAGCGACCTCCTCGATGTCCTTAGCCGTAACTGCTTTGCTCCCTCTCCTAGAGGCTATGATCTTGGCGGGCTGCATGAGCTGGACGGCGTATCTCAGGCTCCTCTCCTGTGCTATCTTTACAAGGGCGTCCAGGGCGTCTTCGGTGAGCTCAACATCCTCCTCATCCGCCCTTATCTTTATGATCTCCCGCATCTCCTCGGGTGTGTAGGGCCTTACAGGGATTATGAGGAGCCTATCGAGGACGTCTAGCGGTACTCCGTGGGGTGACTCTATATCGGTGCCCCTTATCCTCGTTATCCCCCTGTTCGTAGCCATGATTATTATTGGTGAGAACTCGCTCTCCATAACCCTGCTTAGGAAGCTGAACGCCTCTATATCGAGCATGTGCACGTCGTCTATGAATAGGACACCGGGGACTAGCTCTGCGTGTCCGCTCTGGAGAAGCTTCCTGGCGTACTCATCTGCCTCCTTCCTGATCTCCGGATCGATCTCCCTCTCAGCAGCCTCGAAGCCGAACACCGATACCGTTATGGCTCTGCGCTGAGCAGCGAACGCCTCGTCTATGTCGTGCAGCGTTATGGTCCTGACGATCTCCCTCTCCTTGAACACCCTGCCCTTCGGAAGCTCCCTATAGACCCTGTACGCCTCTACGTCGTAGTACCTAGCCTTCTCGATCCCCCGGACCCTACCAACCTTGTGAACCGTGCCCGTATCCGCGTCTATCCATATCAGGTCCCCGCGCCTAACGTTCAGATCTATGAGCTGGAGCGCGATCTCCTGGCTGACCTCAAGGGTCTTCTCCTCATCCCTCGTAGCCAGGGTTATCCTAGCTGCCTTGGGAACCTTTACGTAGGGGTTGAAGGGGTGCCGGGTCATAACGAACTTTATCTCCTTTACAGCGCCCTCGTACACCCTCCTGATCTCCTTGATCCTTATCCCTATAGCCCTCCTAACAGCCCTCATCAGCACCTCGGTCTTCTTAACCTCTGCTGAGTAGAGCTCCGCTCCTGAGAGCATGACGAAAGGGGTGTCCTGCCCAAGCTCCCTAGCGATCGCTATGGCCAGTGCGGTCTTGCCCGAGCCTGGGGGCCCTACGAAGAGTATGCCCCTACCAGCAAGCTTCCCCTCCCTGATCATCTTCACGACTATGCCCGCGGCCTTCCTAGCCTCTAGCTGCCCCACCAGGCCATCAGCTATGAATATAGGCTCCCCCTTCTCATCAAGCCCGAGGCCCCTGATGTGGCTGTGGGCGCTTATCCTCTTCAGGATCTCCTTCTTCGACTCCTCCTTCACCTCCCTTATCAGCTCAGGCATACGCACCACCTACGCCCCTTCTCCACCCTCCATAGCCTTGGAGAGATCTGTGCCGGGAGGGGTATAAGCATATGGTTTTAGAGGAGATAGCAGCTCCAGCGATTCGCGGAGCAGTAGGTAGAGGAGCAGTAAGTTCCGGACAGCAGCGATCATCTGGATCGGGGAGTCTATACCCCAGGGGTTGTAGCCTTGGGGGATCCCCAGGAAGGCTAGGGCGCTCCTAAGCTCCGAGTCGTGGAACCACAGCAGGATTATCAGGGCGTTGAGGACGTCCACAGCCACGTAGTACCAGAACCTGCGACCCTTCAGAACGAGGAGCGCTAGGGGCGCTATCATGAGGAGCATCTGGGGTGTGAATACGTAGTTCAGGGCTATGAATAGCGAGGTCGCTAGGAAAGCCTTGTCCACGGGCCACCGCGGCCAGGCCCTGCTCGGGGGCAGCAGCGTAACCAGTATCAGAGCTACGAGCACGGCCAGTATGGATGCCGCCCGCGCACCCGGG
>QMWY01000009.1 GCA_003661865.1 Thermoprotei archaeon | reverse complement strand
GTTGCCCCCGTGGCGCCCCTTGACCCCTTTGCCCGCGTTCTAGAGTTCCGGTTCGCGCCCCCCGCCGTGGTACCTCGTTCTGTCGATGTGGGGCCCCCCCGCCACTTGCAGCAACTGGGTAAGCTCCCACTAGGTTAATCGGCGTGGCTACGTATAGGGTTGCCGGGTTAGAAGAGAGGTGCTGTGGCTACGCCACGTCACGCCATCGATAGTAGCAGCGGTCAGGCCCGACGCAGTTGAGGCTCTCACAAACCCTGTGTTTAACAAGGCCCTTAGGTGGTACTACGCTGTTATGCGCGATGAGAGGCCTGCGAAGTTTATGATCGCGCGCAGCGTACAAGTAGACGAGGATCCCGCAAGGCTTGATGAGGATGGGCTCTGGAGCCTTCACCGCGAGGCGGAGAAGAGGTTCTACTCGCTGCTCCGCGAGGTTGAGCGCGAGGACCTGGGGTACCTAGAGTTTAGGCGCAGGTATGGGGATGCGAAGCCGAGCTTCCTAGACGTTAAGATAGAGATCGCCTACTGGATCCTGAAGATATGCAGGTTTTGCGAATTCCGCTGCAGGGTCGGTAGGAGCGGTTCAAGGGGGCTGGGGGTCTGCAGGCTTGGAAGGGTAACCTACGTACACTCCTGGTTCCACCACATGGGGGAGGAGGCACCGCTAGTCCCTAGCGGAACCATATTCTACGGAGGCTGCAACTTCAGGTGCGTCTACTGCCAGAACTGGGATATCAGCCAGGTAGAGCCCTTTGCAGGAGCACCTGTAGACGCTAGGCAGCTAGCCATAATTCAGCGCGAGCTGAGGATCAACGGCGCCCGCAACATAAACCACGTAGGGGGAGAGCCTACTCCAAACATCCACACAATCCTTGAGAGCTTCAGGTACCTAGACGTCAACGTGCCCCAGCTGTGGAACAGCAACTTCTACATGTCCACCGAGGCCATGGAGCTCCTCAAGCACGTCATAGACATATGGCTCCCCGACTTCAAGTACGGCAACGATAGGTGCGCCCTAAGGCTCTCTAAGGTGCCGCGCTACTTCGAGGTGGTCACGAGGAACCTCAGGATAGCCGCTGAGAACGGGGACATGATCATAAGGCACCTAGTGCTCCCCAACCACATCGAGTGCTGCTCAAAGAACGTGCTCCGCTGGATAGCCGATAACCTACCGCGCGAACGGGTACTGGTAAACATAATGGATCAGTACAGGCCCGAGCACCTAGTGGTCAAGAACCCGGAGAGGTACCGCGACATGGCTAGGAGGCCGAGCAGGCGCGAGCTCGAAGAGGTCTATAGCTACGCCGATAAGCTGGGGCTTCTATGGCGTGACATATCCCGCTAGCCCAGCTTCTGAGCGGAGCTGTTGTGGTGCGGGGGGTGGGATTTGAACCCACGCAGGCCTACGCCAGCGGGTCTCCCACACCGGCTAGCCGGAGGTCTTGAGCCCGCCCCCTTTGACCAGGCTCGGGCACCCCCGCACCGTCTAACTAGCGTTGATGTAGCTGGGTTAATTAGCTCTACCTGGCGCGGCTACTCTCAGACTCTAGGGGAGTCCTACTCTCGAGACCATCGAGCTTCTTGAGTATAAGCTCAGGCTTTACGCGTCCAAACTTCTGAAGAATTGCTAGATAGAGCAATATCGCCTCCCGTATGAACTCGGACCTATTCTTGTAGTGGTGCTTCTCGCAGAGGTCATCGATCCTCTTTATAAGGGATACGTCCAGTTTCACCGAGACGACACGCGTGTAATGAATATCTAATTCTATAACTATGCTCTGCCGATCAGACTTTGTCATCGGGCACACCCGTTGCGACTGTGATGAAGCTGCGAGCACTACGCAAGCATTATTACCTAAGGAGCTGCAAATTAGTATTTCCCAGCGTGTACTACGGAGGGGTTTAGAAGTATTCCCACGGTATCACCGTACGGTTTAACGCTGCTCTAGGAGAGCTTCGTGACCGGTACTACTACTAATCTGTTTTTAACGGTGTAGGGTGCTCAACCTCGTTAAGGAGTGGATGGGTTAGCTTTCCCGCACCTTATTAGGGTGTCCCTTTATAAACTTTCTTCAGCCGCAGCCTATAGTAGCGGGGCGCTGTATTGAAGTCGAGCATCGAGGCTGTGCTGGAGTACCTCGTTGTCAAGGCGCTTGTCGGTAGGAGCGATATTCTGAACGCGCTTCAGGACTACTTCATACACAACAAGAGCCCTAGCGTTATAGCTGCTCGCTACGGGCTTTCTAAGCACCAGGTCAGGGGGTATGTGCAGAGAGTAGTGGAGAAGGCGGGCTCCATAGCCAAGGCGCGGGTGATCGTCAGGAGGAGCTCACCCTACGTCATGAGGATCAGGCCCGTGGTAAAGCACACAAGCTACGGAATGGTTAGGTGTCTAGTGTGCGGTGATGAAATGCCCGCGCTCGTGGCAGAGGACCATGTTAGGAAGTACCACCAAGGCCTTGTGGAGGAGTACGTGGCCACGGTTATACAGCTTCTAAAGCGTGAGATACGCGCAGCCCGCGCGGCCAAGGGTGTCGATACGAAGGCTTAGAGCTGCTTATACCCCCTCCAACCCCCAGCCTAAACCTGGTGAACACCCCATAGCTGTATTTAGGCCTAGGCGGGAGCTGAACAAGGTTGTTAAGAGGGGTAGGCCTAGCGATGTCAGGGTAGGCATAGTCATACCCCTGCCCTACCGCGCCGCAATCAACTCCCTCTTCATGCACCTAGCGTATGAGTACCTAGCGCTTCAGGAGGGAGTTGTCGTGAATCGTTTCGTGTACAGTGTAGAGGACGATATTGTGGAGTCGCTAGAACACCCGGTGGGTATGAGGGATATGGATCTGCTGCTCATAAGCACCCCCTTTGAGCTGGATTACGTATACGCCGCTAGGGCGTTGATGAAGGAGGGGGTGCTGAGGAACCCGGGTAAGACCTCCGTGGAGCGCCCAATCAAGATCGTAGGTGGTGTAGCTCCAAGCGCAAACCCCCTCCCTATAGCTCCCCTGTTCGATGCAGTGGTGCTTGGCGATGCTGAGCCCCTGCTGAATAGGCTACCCGACCTTCTTCAGCTCATAGATGATAGGGATGCGTTCCTCGAAGCCCTCGCATCCGTGGACGGCGTCTACGTGCCCCGGCTTGGGCGGTACCGTGTCAAGAAGGCTGTTGTCCATGACCTCAACACCTCCCACCACCCGGTGAAGCAGCTCGTACCGCTCGACGAGGAGCCTGTCTACGGAAGGGGTGTGATGATCGAGGCGTCTAGGGGCTGCCCCTATACTTGCCCCTTCTGCCTAGAGGGGTTTGCGACAAAGCCCTTTAGGTACAGGTCTGTGGCCACGCTCCTAAGGGTGATCGAGAAGGCTTCGCACGCCACGGAGCTTAGGCACGTGGTGTTCTACAGCCTATCCCTCTTCAGCGTCCCCGGGATTGACCGTGTGCTTGAGCACCTCGTAGACACGGGGTTTACGGCGAGCATCCCCTCTGTTCGCATAGATACGCTTAACGAGCGCAGGCTAAGGCTCATTGCGGAGCTGGGGCAGAGGACGCTTACCATAGCCCCTGAGTCCCTCGTACCTGGGGTTCTACGGTTGCTCGGAAAGAGGGTGGAGCCTAGCGATGTTGAGGAGCTGGTTCTCGAAGCCTTTGCACAGGGGCTGACTAAGGTAAAGATATACCTGATCACGGGGCTTAGCAGGGCTATCGACGAAGCCCTTGCGAGGGAGGCTCCGCGTTTCGCCGAGCGTGTTAGGCGTAGGGCGGGCATCGGTAGGGATTCGCTAAGGTTCTCAGTAAACCCGTTGATACCGAAGCCCGGAACCCCTCTTCAGTGGCTCCCGCCTCGCAGGGTTCTAGAGGCCCGCGCCTCGCTTGAGAAGGTTGGTAGGGCCCTGAGGAGGGTTGCTAGGGTGGATACATACGATGTGTGGTGGGGTTTCGCTCAGGCGGTTATAGGTCTAGGGGATGAGAGGGTCTCTAGGCTTATCGAGGAGTGGGCGCTGTACGGTATAGGCATCGGTGGGTTCAAGAAGGCTTTCCGCAGCCTCTCTGCAGAGCTGGACTTCGTTGAGAAGGGATGGGGGGAGCCCCCGTGGAGCAGCGTTGTCGAGTCTCCGTGGGGCACAGAGACTCTTAGGGCCATGTTTAACGGCTTCCTAGAATCGCTTTCAAGACTAGAGCCTCTGGTTTCGGGGATGTGAAGCCCACCTCTCCAAGACCCTTCCTCATGGGCACGAGCTTCTCGATGCTCCTCCTCTCACGGGCTAGAAGACTGCGCGCCTCGTGCCCAAGCGTCGCTAGGTGCTCGGTGCTTAGTGAAACCCCCATGACTCTCAGCTCTTCGAACACTCGAGGTATGCTGAGGGTCGCCAGGGCGTAGTAAGGTGTGATCAGCACGGCTCTATCCCTGGCTAGCGAGAGCGCGGCTAAGGTATCGTAGGGGCTGCAGCCCGATGCTACAACGACGTCGAAGAGCTGCCCCGCTTTCAGAGAGACCTTCTGAACGCCGAACTCGCGTGAGTAGCAGTAGGAGCGGCTGTACCCCACGACCTCTGAAGACACCCTTCTGGCTACTAAGGTGGCGGCTAGGGCGTAGGAGTCGCAGCCTACGATCAGCACGCGTTTCATATCGAATAGGTGCTCGAGCCTGAGGATAGCCGCCACCGACGGTATTAGCAGGGTCAAGGGGTCCTCAAGAGTGTCCTGGGGGATGGGGTAGATGCAGTGGGAGGGGTAGATCGCCTCCTCGGCTAGAAGCCCATCCCTATCTATGGGTGTGTGCCCAGGGCATGTAGGGATCGTTATCACGCGCTGCCCAACAACACGCCTATCAACCCCAACCCCTACATCAATCACGCGTGCAGTCGCAGTGGTGCCCACAACCCTCGTACCGGGGGCTACCTCGTGGCATGTCGCTAGGGAGTAGTCGGCGCCATCCTTAAGCACTAGGTGCGGTCTGAGTAGCACGTAGCCCCGGGGTATGGCAGGCGGGGGAAAGTTCTCGAGTCTAGGCGCCCCGCAGAAGTCCACTACTACGCGCCTGCCCAAGTCCAGCACCCTAAGGCTAGGGCTTCGATACAGGACATAGGCTTATATCTTGATAGCGCCACTCAACCCACGGGGCTAAGAGCATGAGCTACGCACGCTTTCTCTCATCGCTGACGAGGTTCATGAGGAGGTCGGAGATCAGGGAGCTTCTGAAGCTTACGGAGAAGGGGGATGTTATAAGTCTTGCAGGTGGGCTTCCGGACCCCAACGTGTTCCCGATAGATGACGTGATCGATGCCGCGGTAAAGGTTCTTAGGGAGGAGGGTGGGAAGGCGCTGCAGTACTCGCCAACACGTGGGGTTACGAGGTACAGGGAGGAGCTGGCAAAGTTCCTCGAGAGGACCCGGGGGTTTAGAGTGGATGCAGAGGAGGTTATAGTCACCACGGGCTCGCAGCAGGCCCTCGATATAGTGGCTAGGACCCTGATCGACCCGGGCGACGTTGTCATAGTCGAGGAGCCTACGTACCTAGCAGCGCTGAACGCCTTTAGACCTGCTAGGCCCCGCTTCGTCGGAGTCCCCATAGACGATAACGGGATGAGGGTGGATGTCCTCGAGGAGAAGCTCAAGAGGCTTAGGGATGAGGGTTTGAAGCTGAAGTTCCTCTACACTGTCCCGATAGCCCAGAACCCCTCGGGTGTAACGCTATCCGTTGAGAGGCGTAGGAGGCTTCTCGAGCTTGCTGAGGAGTACGACTTCCTCATCATTGAGGACGACGTCTACGGCTTGCTTGTGTACCGCGAGGATATCGATACGACGCCCCTCAAGGCTATGGACAAGAGTGGGCGTGTGGTGTACGTGGGTTCCTTCAGCAAGATACTCTCGCCGGGCTTCAGGCTGGGGCACATGGTCGCGCCTCGCGAGCTCTCGAACTATTTCGAGCTCAGTAAGCAGAGCATGGATCTCCACACGCCATCGATAACGCAGTACATAACCGCCGAGCTCCTGCGTAGCGGAGCTATAGAGAGGAACATACCTAGGGTCAAGAAGGTGTACTCGGAGAAGCTTAGGGTGATGCTCGAGGCTATTGAAGAGAGCTTCCCAGAGGGCGTTTGGTACACCAGGCCCGTGGGCGGGATGTTCGTATGGGTTAAGCTCAACGCCCCTGTAGACACCTCAGAGATGCTGAAGAAGGCGGTTGCCCGTGGGGTTGCTTACGTCCCGGGGAAGGCGTTCTACCACGACTACAGCGGGATCGATACGATGAGGCTGAACTTCACCTACCCGCCAAAGGAGAAGATCAGGCGCGGTATCGAGATACTGGCGGGGGTCATAAAGGAGGAGCTGGGGGCCCGAGGCTAGAGCAGCAGCTCGTACACATCCCCGCCCCACATATCCTTAACTATATTTGTCTCAACGTAACGCCCGCTCCTCGGATCTACAACCCTTACGTAGACCTCGAAGGGTGGAGGGGTATCGGGTAGCTCAAGAACCGCCTCGCCGCCCTTAACCACCCCCCGGCTTATCCTCCCTACGCTCCACAGCTCAACGTTATGGGACTCAGGCACGCCTCTTATCCTGACCACGCGGCTCGTGTAGGTGTAGAGGCTGTCGCGGGGTACGACCTCCTCAAGGCCATCGCTGCGAAGCCACATCAGCGAGATCCCCGGCCTCTGCCCAGAGCTCATGAACTCCACCCTTATCGGGTAGTAGACGCCTGCCGTTAGGCGTAGGGGCTGGGAGCTGTAGACGCCTCCCGACTCGGCCCTGCCCTCAACAAGCAGGTAGTTCCCTAGGTAGAGCCTCGCGTGTCCCCACGAGACCCTGATGATCACGCGGTACTCTCCTGTATACGGGGGCTTTAGCAGACCCCTCCACTCAACAGCCATGGACCCTAGGCGTAGTCCGCGGTATGGAGGGGAGGACCAGGTGAAGTCTATAGGCGCCTCGACAACCTCCTTTACGAGCTCGCGCCTCTGCCCCGTCCTATAGTACCGTGCCAGCAGCCCCACAGCCCTGCCGTGAACAACCCTTCTGAGCCTAGCCATGGCCCTGCCCCTCACAGCTCCTTAGCCATTACGTAGGCGTCCTCGCCATCTAGGTAGTACCGGTGCAGCCTCTCAACTATGACGAACCCCAGTTTCCTGTACAGGTTGATGGCGGGCTCGTTGCTCACCCTCACCTCTAGGTACACCTCCCGCACCCCGTACTCACTCTTCAAGCTCTCCATAGAGGCTAACATAAGGGCTGTGGCTATTCCCCTACGCCTAAACCCCCTTCTCACAGCTATGCTGACTATGTGCCCGAGCCTCCTCATGGATGTGCGGAGCTTGGAGAGCCCGTACTCGACGCGGGGCATGACGTAGCCCACGATCCTACCGCCGGCCTCGGCTACGTAGAAGGCGTCTCCATACTTCTCTATGTGGTCGAGCCAGAAGCGCAGAGGGTAGTGTTCCGGAAGGCACTCTATGTTGACGGCCACGATCCCGTCGACGTCGTCGGGGTTTGCACGCCTAATCACAACGCCGCTGAGGGACCCTACGGAGGTTAGGCTCACCCTTCTCTCCCAGCCACAGCTTTATTGATTCGCATAATTAACCTCGCTAGGGAGCGGATGGTGCTCTCCGAGAAGCTCCGCAGGTTCCACAGCGTTGAGGAGGTGAGGGCATCGATCTCCAACGAGCTCAGGGACCACGCCATTGCGCTGGGCGTCACTGGCAGCGTGGCGGCGTACAAGGCTGTCGATGTTGCTAGGAGGCGTGGGAAGCTGGGTGCGGATGTGTGGGTCGTCATGACTAGGAGCGCCACTGAGTTCGTAACGCCCATGCTCTTCGAGTGGGCAACGGGAAACCCCGTAACCGTTGAGGTAGGTGGCGGGGTTGAGCATATAGCGCTGGCGAAGATGTGCAGCTCGATGGTGATCGCCCCGGCAACCCTAAACACGTTATCGAAGCTCGCCCGGGGGGAGGCGGATAACCCCGTTGTTCTGACGGCGATCGCTATGCTTGGTATGGGCAAGCCCGTCGTGGCTGCGCCGGCTATGCATGCCCAGCTCTTTCGGAGCCCTGCTACACAGAGAGTTCTAGAGGAGCTCAGGGGTATGGGTATGGACGTGCTACCACCTGTGGAGATCGGTGGTAGGCTTGTCCTGCCTCCCCCCGAAGTTATTGCCGAGAAGGTAGCGGCGGTGACGCTTAGGGGAAGGGATCTGCGAGGTCTCAGGATCTTGGTTACCGCGGGCCCCACGCGTGAGTACATAGACGAGGTCCGGTTCATATCGAACCCCAGCTCAGGGCTCATGGGGGTTGCGATAGCCAATGCCGCGTACTTCCGCGGCGCGGATGTCGTGCTGGTCGCGGGTCCCCTACAAGTGGAGCCTGTGCCGTGGATCAGGGTCGTTAGGGTGACCAGCACCGAGGAGATGGCCGAGGCTGTGAAGAGGGTTGCTGCGGAGGGGATAGATGCTGCTGTACTGGCAGCAGCACCTGCAGACTACCGACCCGCTAAGAGGTTCGGGGGTAAGGTCAGCAGCGGGCTGAGGATCACCCTAGAGCTGGTACCCACGCCCAAGGTTGTTGAGGAGCTTAGGAAGGTGTTTAGGGGTCCCGTAATAGGGTTCGCAGCTGAGTACGCTGAGAGAGATGAGGAGGCTGTTGAGCGTGGGCGTAGGAAGCTTGTAGAGAGGGGCTTCGACGCGATCGCGATAAATAACGTTGCTAAGAAGGGCGTGGGGTTTACGAGTCCTAAGAACGAGGTGTTCATAGCCATGCGCAGCGGCGAGGTCATTCACGTGGGGCCCGCCCGCAAAGAGTACGTGGCTATGGTGGTCCTAGACGTACTCAAGAAGCTTCTTGGGAGGTAGCGCGGGCAGTGATCAGAGTCCTCGTTCCGTACCACATAACGGGGTTCTGGTACCCCGTCTACCGTAGTGACCCTTACCGGACGGGTTCTCTAGGAGCAGGGCTCGTGCTAGGTACATACCTAGAGGCGTACCCCTGTGAAAGAGGGGTGGGGGACCCTGTTGTTAACCGGGCCCTGGCTCTTCTAGGTGTGAAGCAGGGTGTGTGCTTTAGGGAGCCTCGGCCCGTAGGTGTTGGTTACGGGGCTAGCGCTGCTCGTAGCTTAGCTGCCTCGCTACTGGTAGGCGCCTCTAGAGGGCTGAGTTTCTGCAGGGCTGCTCAGGAGGCTCATAGGGCTGAGGTAGAGCTCGGTACGGGGCTCGGGGATGTGATCGCCGAGAGCGTGGGCATAGGGCTTGTGTATAGGGTTGTCCCCGGGGCTCCGTGTATAGGGCTCGCAGACTACGTTGTTCCGAAGGGCAGGCTGGTCGTTGTCACCGCCCCTATGGGGCGCATGGCTACGCCGGCGATGCTCAGGGAGTACGCTAGCCGCATCGCTAGGCTTGGTAGGGAGGCGTACCGCGGGTTCATGAGGAACCCCTCGCTAGAGGGCTTCCTAGAGCACGCACGGAGGTTCAGCAGGGGCGTGGGGTTCCTTACACAGGAGCTCGAGGAGAGGATCCAGGGCCTGCTAAGAAGGTACCTAGCCCAGGGCTCCATAGCGGGGCTCTACGTCAAGAAGAGACTGCTCGTCGTAGTCGTGGACCCGTCTGACGCAGAGGAGGTGGCCGAGATCCTTAGAAGGGGCTTAGGTAGCGATGCGTTTATAGACCCTATAAGCTCTCGAGGACCGGCTATTGAGTGGAGCTGCGGTGATGGGCGTTGCTGCCGTTCATGGCGAGCGGCAGGATCGTGAGGGACTACGGCATCCTCTTCAAATATGTTGAGCTGCTTGAGAAGCGTGGCCGAGGCTACGAGGCGCGCCGAGCACTACCAACGTCTGAGGATATAGAGTATCTGAAGAGGGCCGTTACTAGGGGGATGGTGAGGACGCTTGACGAGGCGATAAAGCTGCTCAAGAGCAGGTTCCGCGAGAGGATAGATGTCGATGTAGCGGCCGAAGCTTACAGAAGGCACTACGGTGTTGCCGATGTATCGGAGGATATGGCTGTTGAGGAGCTCTCGAGGGTATTGGCAGGCTACGCCATAGAGATCGCAGAGCAGCTCGGGGAGATCAGGCTTAGGAACCTCGAGCTCCTCCGATGATGTCTAGGGCTCTGCGCAGGAAATCAGCGGGATCCATCTCCACAACCTCTGTGAACACCCTTCTGGGTAGGCTACTCCTCCTAGCCACTAGGTATACTGGGCTTCCGTAGAGCCACGCCACCACAGCCATGCCAAACGCAACGCTCCACGGCCTCTCAAGCCCTAGCACAAGCACTGCGCTTGCGATGCTAGCCTCTAGGTACGCCTCATCAGCCCTATGCTTGGACACGGATACGGGGCCCTGCGATGCTAGCACCTCTAGGTTACCGTATAAGGGCTGCGCGATCCTGGGGAGCTCCCTCCGCAGCAGGTCGTTCGGGCATATGTAGAAGATCCTCCTGGCATACCCCATGTCGGCAAGCCTCGCGAGCTCCCGGTATCCTGGATAGCTGTAGCCTAGGCACCTCCTCTTAACAGCCTCAGGGTCTATAGCCTTACCCTGCGCAGCCATCAGGAGTGCCTCAACCTCTGCTGGGCAGCAGAGCTCCTCACCTAAAACAGCCACGAACCCACGGGACAGAGCCTCGACTAGGCTACTCGGCAAGCCTGGCATCGACACTGCCCTCGCTCACATCTATAACGAGTAGACGCCTAGGAGAGCTATCCACAACGAACAGCCTTACCCCTCTCCACGTATCGCTACACGCCTTATGCATGAAGCTGCCTACAGCGACCACCGTGGGCCCCTCGCTGGAGCACCTATCCACCACCTCCACAAGCTCATCTATGCAGAACTCGAGCCCTAGGTCGCGGTGCCTAGAGCACAAGCCTGTACATGGGGGGTACCTGCTCAGCACTATGTAGACCCCGGGTCGCCCGGGAAACGATTCTAGGAGCCTCTCGAGATTCTGAACAGGGTTAGCCCCGTCCACCCCACCAACGAAAACCCCCTTAACGGGCTCTAACCACTTACCCGCGACATAACCTCCCAGCCTCCTAAGGAGTTTCGATGCCAGGATATCGTCTTCAAGCGCATTTATCCCCAGAACCCTCCAGCTTAAAACGATTCTCCAGCACTTAGCGAAGCCCCCTAGAAGAAGGACATAGTCTGCTCCTAGCTCCTCTACCTTTCGCCTCGCCTCGTCACAGAGGGAGAAGTGGATGTTTGCCAGCGCTACGAACCGTGTCATCTCCTTATCGAGTAGAAGATCCTGTAGTTAGGGGTTATGCTCTCTATGTTCTTACGCCACCCATCGCCTATGGCTAGGAGGGCGTAGAATCCCTTTATCTGCGCACGCGCCTTGCTTATGAGCTGCGCAAGTGCCTTACTCGTCTTCCCGCTCCTGACAAGGTCATCAACTATTATGACCCTATCCTCGGCTGTTAGCAGTCCCCTGGGGAGGTACAGGGTCACGATCTCCGGCGGGTCGTAGGCTAGGTAGCTAACATCGATGAAGTGCTCGAAGCCGACCTCCCTCCTCTTCTTAGCCACTAGGAGCTTCGTATTGAGCATCATCGCTATCATCGTGGCTAGGGGTATGCCATCGGTCTCTATGGTTAGCACCGCCGTTGGGCTGAGCTCTCGGGACCATAGGTAGGCGTCTATAGATGCTATCCTGAGCACATCTACGCTGTACGCCACCTTGTATACGTTGACAAGCTCGTTGCTGCTGTTGCCCAGAACCCTCTCCATAAGCCTGGAGATCACGGGCGGGCTAAGGAGCCTGGATGTGAGTTCGCGCGCCCGCTCAACACTTGGCTTAACATCACCGTGTATATACCTCCAGATGGTTGGCGTTGGCAGCCCAAGGATCTCTTCGAGCTCTCTGAACTTGAAGAAGCGTTTTATGCTCCGTAAAACTTGTATAGCTAAACTCCTCTCGTCAATCAGCATGGCTGACTCCAGAAGCTTGTTGCTACACCCACTTAAAACCGCTTCCTCATTCCTCCCGTGTGGCGCCGGAGGCTATGTCTAAAGCTCCTAGCCCGCCGACCTGCTCTAGGTACTCCATGGCCCTCTCCATAGCCTCCTCCGGATCCTCGCAGTCTATGGAGCCTACCTCATCGAAGATTATGATAGGCTTAGCCACCTCAGCACGTGCCGTGAGTATGCGCACCTTCATGTAGTCCGATAGCAGCCTCCGAAGCTTCTCGGCTATTACCACACAGCGCGCCATATCGTAGGGGGTCCGCGATACCAGCACCAGCTTGAGCTCCATGCACACCCCTACGCCAGAGCTCTGAGCGGTATAACCTAATAAAATCGATAATGCCTGAACCTCTACCTAACCTATATTTCCGAGCAAGCTATCAACCCTTCAAAAGAGAGAGGTTTATAAGTATTCAGCCCTATATAACAGCGTGGCGGAGAACAGGTGGAGCAGGAGGTGAGAGCCGGTGGTTAGGCTTAGGAAGCTGTATGAGGACGAGGATGTAGTGGTGTTTAAGGCGCCTACGGACGAGGAGCTGGAGAAGCTCGTAGTGGAGACTATCAAGGAGAAGGGCAGGCCACTGTCCTGGAAGGAGCTCAGGCAGGTGTTCAGCGGTATCGCCGGTGAGGATAGGCTTAGGAAGGTATTGATAAAGCTTATCGAGAGGGACCAGCTGATAGAGCTGCCTGACGGGACCTTCGGGCTCCCGGGTATGGAGCTCAACTACGTCCCCAGCAAGACCGCCAAGCGTGTCAGGCCTCTGGTACCTACAAAGTTTAGGAGGAGGTGGGGTACTCTAGCCTCGAAGCTTAGGAAGTCCGGCAAGCCCCTGGGCGAGGCCCTCAAGGAGTTCGAGGAGGAGCGCATGGAGCATGTGGTTAAGGTATACAGGAGGTACCGCTCACCAGTAGAGGAAGAGGAGCTCCCAGAGGAGTTCTACGGTTAAACCCCCTGAACCCCTCCGGAACCACAGCTTCTCTCCATGGCGCTGCAGCGTAATAACCTCTGCACGCGCCTAAGAGCTTCCACGGGAACTCCCCCGTGGTTAAGTGTGAGAAGGCCTGGGTAAAGATCCTGGGCAAGAGCGCTGTTATAACAACTGAGCGCGGTGCCAAGGCCGTCGTCCCCCTGGCTAAGCTCTGCGAATATGCGAAGAGGCTTGACCTATGCATAGAGAACTACGACTGCAGTGGCTTCGTATCACAGACTAAGGGGCTGGGTGAGTAGTGCTTAGCCCACACAATTTTTTAACCTTGATATCATTCGTCCCAAACCCTTAAGGCTTGGCTATGGAGAGCCCCAGGATAGCCATGGAGGCGCTTACCGCGGCTAGCTCGGCCACCAGCACCTCATCACAGCTCGGGGTAGCCCTGCTTCTCAGACCTCCCCGGTACGCCATGCTGCGAAGCTCCTCTACTGTTGGGCTTAAACCCTTGCTAGCGCAGCTAACGAAAACCTCTGCGTAGAGCAGGGCTCTACGACTCTCTTCAAGCCCCATGGAGAGGCGCCGAAGCTCAGCTACCGCTCCTAAGGGGATCGCAGTAGCGAGGAGTGCTGTACGGGCTACAAGCTCCGCAAGCTCTAGGCTATGGACCTGGTGGGCATCGCGCTTTAGGTAGGCGTCTATGCGTAGCTTAGCGGTGGCTCCATAGAGGAAGGCTCCGCATCTTCTACAGCGGCTACGGGCAGCTGATAGCGCGCTGCTAAGCCCCTCGGGGTTTATAAGGGTGCTTGGCAGGGGTATGGCGCCCCTCGAGGGCCTCAGCCCGGGTATCGAGCCCTCCAGGCACCTTGATATAGCTGTCAGCTCGTTCCCCACAGCCGCTAGCACTAGGTCGACACCCCTCACCTCTAGGCTAACGGCTCTCGAAGCCTCGGCGCCGCGGCGGAGGAGCTCTAGAAGCCCGCTGCTCAGTGGCGTAGCCGGGATGTGTATTGACCCCCTGACGCACACCCCCCTAACCTCCACGGGCCCCACAACCGCTACGGGTAGCTGAGCCGAGCCTATGAAGCCCCTCAGCCCCGTAGCCCTTCTAACAGCCTCGAAGTCGACCACGGTTGAGGAAGTGGTGGCCAGCGATACTCTGTAGAGCCTCTCCAGGTAGAGCCTCCTGATGAGGGCTGCTAGGTTAGCGTTGCCCACCCGCACCTCGAGATCCTCATGCCTGACAGTGCCTTTGAGGAGCGCGGCAACGAAGTGCTCGATGGTGTTACGAGACCCGCTCACACTTGGAAGACCTTCGAGCTGTGGTGCATATCTAGAGCCTATAG
>QMWY01000008.1 GCA_003661865.1 Thermoprotei archaeon | reverse complement strand
TCGCTGGCTTGGTTAGTAGGCGGGTGTGGTTGTCGAAGCTGGGTGCTCTTGCTCTCTACCTCCCAACATTTGGTTACTTCGCCGTAGCCATGTTCCTCCTAGCGGGTGCTGGTATTCTCAGGATCCTCTGGCTACCCATGATCCAGCCCGGTGTATGGAGGTTGGGGCACGCTGTGCTGCTCCCTCTGCACCTACTCATCAGCTTCTTAACGGTTACCCTGGGCCTCGGTACGCCGTATAGGATCGGGCACCTCGTCTCGCTGACCATAAGCGGTTTTGGCATCTTCGTATTCTTCCTCGGAGTTGCCTCCTGGCTCTACGGGCGCTACCAGGGGCTTGGGGTTGTTGATACCTGGGTCTATAGGTACTCGAGGCATCCCCAGTACCTCGGCTTCCTTATATGGAGCTACGGTCTCTTAGCACAAGTTGCGTATAGGATCTACATAAGAGGCGCCTTTGCCGAGCCGCCTACGCTGATATGGCTGATCGCGGCCTGCGTCCTCACCCTAGCGGCGCTTAAGGAAGAGGAGGGGATGGTGAGGAGGTATGGGGAGAGGTACCTGGTATACGCTTCGAAAACGCCTTTCTACCTTCCCCTACCCAAGCCTTTAGCGATGCTGCTTACGGTTCCCCACCGGTTGGTTAGGTACGGGGTTGGTTACTGGAGGAGGGGAGGCCTAGTTATCCTGATCTACACAGCGGTGATCATGCTGATCTCCTACCTGATCTACCTACGATGAGCTCCGCATGGATCCTCATCAAAGAGCTCTCGCGGATCTCGTCACCAACGACCACCCTAACATCTACGCCCCCTCCGATGCGCTCTGGCAAGGGTGTTCAAGACCCGTTGATGGGCGGGAAGGCTTGTAGAGGCCTTGGCAGAGCTGATGGGCAGGGCCTATAGGGACTACCCATCATCAGAACACCGATCTCAATAGCCCTCCATCTATAGGTATCGAGGCCCCGGTTATGTAGCTGGCGTACCTGCTTATGAGGAACGCTACTAGGTGCCCAACCTCCTCAGGCTCCCCGATCCTTCCCAGGGGCACCTCCGAGGCTATGTCCCTAAGCACATCCTCCTCGCTCCTCCCCTCCCTAGCAGCCCTATCCCTAGCGATCTGCCTAACCCTATCCGTAAGTATGTACCCTGGGAGAACGGCGTTGACCCTTATTCCGCGGGGCCCGAGCTCCCGGGCGAGGGTCTTGACGAGTCCCTGCACAGCTATCCTCAGCACGTTTGAGAGCGCTATGTTGGGTATGGGCTCCTTAACAGCAACGCTGCTCAGGTACACTATCGATGGCTCCACACCCTTCTCTAGGTGTGGAAGCGCTGCGCGGGTCAGCCACACAGCACTCATGATCAGGAGCCTAGCCCCGTAGTCCCAGTCCTCAGGGCTCAGCTCAGTGAAGTAGCCTGGCCGCGGGGGACCGGTTACGTACACCAGGGCGTCTAGACCCCCGAGGAGCCTAACGGCCTCCTCCACAAGCCTCTCAACATCCCCTCTACGGGTTAGATCCGCCGCCACCCCATAGACCTCGCCAAGCCCCCTAAGCTCCTCAACAGCCCTATCAACACCCTCCCTATACCTACCATTGATAACAACCCGAGCACCCTCCCGCAGCAGAACCTTAGCAATGCCGAAACCTATGCCACGGGTAGAGGCGGTTACCAGGACCCTACGCCCCTCAAGCCCAAAGACCAATGGTGCCCCCAGAAAAGGTATTTCTACACGCAAATATCCATTCATTGCTTACGGATGTGTAATTCCCTAACCGTGTCGTGGGATGAGTCCATGGGCTCCTAGACCTATATCCGAGGAGCACATCATCGAATGTGCTCGACCTAGCTAGGGGTAAGGTTAGCATTCACGGGTTCTTAGAGGAACCCGTTAATATAGAGAATACGCTCTACGCTATAGATGTTGCGCATAACGCTCCTTTAGGAGCTAATAGGCAGCCTTGGAAATCCCTAGTAGTCACGGATTCCCCGCTAAAGAAGAGGTTCGTAGGGAGTGTGAAGAAGCCGGGAAAAGGTTCCACGAGCGTGAACCCGAGGAGCTGAAGCGCTGGTTTAAAGAGAAGAGTACTACGTGAAGATCAAGGAGCTCCTAACAAAGACCCTTGTACTGGTCTTTGGAAGAGTTGGTGAGCCGTACCGTGTTCAGAGCGTGTGGCTAGCTATGGGTTACATGCTCCTAGCTCTATAGGAGGAGCCGCATCCCTAATGACAAGGGAAGGTCATTGTCTTCGCTGTCGGCAAAAGCTGTCCTCACGATCGTTGCTCTGTACATGCTCTCTACCTATAACCCTGACTTTCACCTCGCAAACCGTGCCGAGTTTCGTAGTTGGTTTGCTGGGCTTTGCTACAGCAATAACTATCATCGATTCATTGCATTCTTCCTTATAACTGTTGGTGTTGTATCCTATATGTTGTCAAGAGCTAGTTCCATGTCCTCACGCCTTGAGGTGATCTCTATCTTTGCGTGTCGATACTTTATGATCAAGAATGGCAGTGGTGTTTGATATTCAGTTAATGTACTGTTGGTTTGTTTAGGATGTAGCCATGGATAGTAAGCAGGTTTTATAGTCTGCGTAGCTCTAGATATCACCGGTGTTCACCGCCGCGGAGTGGCACCCAGCGGTAAGTACCGGATGCTCCGCTGGGGTAGCCGTGACGCGGCGATCACACTCACTTCTCGAATCGTTTGAGCTCTTCTCTGAATATCTTGGGGCGGTCCCGTAGGACTATCCTGAAGTAGTTGGCTAGGTTATCGGCTACTAGCATAAGTCTTGCGTGGTGTCTAAGCCTGATAAGGCTTTCAGGTATTATCAATGCATTGATGTGCTGTACATTGTTGACGAGCTTGTTGTCTATGAGTACAACGGCGGGGTTGTGCAGCTCTATGAATCTTGCGAGAGCGTTCGTCTCTCTAAAGATCCTTGTATGCTCTAGGTACTGCGAGATCCTTGTAAAGTATCTAGAGAACTTCCTTAGATACCCTCTTCTCCTCCTAGGCGATACCCTCCGGAAATGCTCTATCCAGGACGTTGCGTATAGAAACCCCTTGGTCTTCAAGATATGCTCTCTAGCACTTACCAGTGCAATTATCCTAGGACCATCCTCGCTTAGATCAATGGCGATTACTAAGTCGTTTAAACCTCATCACCTGTGAAACGTGCTTAAGCTACTCCTCCTGTATTCATCGAATCTGCTTACTGGGCTTCTTCACCCCTCTTACGCATACGAACCCCATACCCTCCATATCCCCATCCTCGCAGGGCTCTTCACGGCGAGGCGGGGTACCTGGTGGGAAGCTGAGGACCCCGATACGCCTATCTATAGATAGCCCCGCCCTCCTCATCATCTCCTCGACCTCGGCAACCGTGAAGAACCGGGCGGCGCTGTAGAAGGGGTGCCCCGCCCTACCCTCCTCGGCGTACCTCCTGCCCCACGGAGACTCCCGGGGAACTATACATGCGATCACAGCCCCGCCCCGCCTAACGATGCGTGCAGCCTCCCTCAACAGCTCCTGAGGGCCATCGTCGAAGCATATGGTCACCACAACCAGGGCGTAGTCCACGGAGCAGCTCCTGAAGGGGAGGAGCTCACCAACACCCTGGACAACCTCAACACCCCTCCTCCTAGCAACCCACAGCATCTTCTCCGAGGGGTCCAGCCCCAGCTCAACCCCTAGGTTAGAGGCGAAGAACCCGGTGCCAACACCGATCTCCAGACCAACACCCCCACGGGGAACAAGCCTAGAAGCAGCCCTGAGCTCCAGCTCCGCCAACAAACGGTTACGCAGGTACCACGCATCATACCTATCGAAAAGCTCATCAAATATAGGCGCCGTAGACAAGGTCCTACACCACCCAGCTAGATCAGCCAACACCTCTTAACACCTCCCCACCTATATGGGCAACGACTACAACAACAGCAACGATTACCATCACCGATGCGAAGACTACCAAGACCGTATACCTACGCAGCAACAACTACAGCGGCTAGGATTAGGACTGCTACTAAGTCATGGCCACAACAGCAACAATAACCAGGACGATGACTAGCCACGCGACAACCGTGAAGCAGACAGAGTTCATGGTAGTAGAGGTCGCCGGATCCCCGGAATTCACAATTCTAGGAACAAGGCTAGTATCAGGGCTGATAATAGCTATAGCTTCAATGCTGGCAAAGCGAAGACGTATACATCTATGAATTCCTCGTAGCAGTTTCAGTACCTTACTCGATGACTAATTAATCTTAGGGCATAACATAGTAATAAAGTAATGGCTAGCTATATTAATCTCCGTTGAATACAGCCACTTGGTGGATTCTTGAGCAAGTATGATGAATATTGGTTAAGCATTATCGATAGCATTGTTAGTCTTATCAAGGAGGCCTATGCCTACGGTAAGAGTAGGATCCTAGATGTTTCAGGTCTGCGTAAGTATGGCAGGCGTGGTAACTGGTATGGCTCAATAGTTATTTCGAAAAGCGGTATTCTTAAGGGTAATATGGCGCACGTAGCAGCTTTAGGGAATATTATTCTTAGGAAAGGTATTCTCGAAGACTATGACGACGCTGTTTTCAGGATCAGAGTGTCAAGCAAACTAAAACTTAGTGTTGAGCTTGTCAAGCATGTTAAGCCCATTGAGCGGAAGCATAATAAGGACTCCATCGTTTACTACAAGGGTGCTGATGAAGATGTCTATCTCCGTATCCACGAGCTTCTGGAACTGCTTCCCTTATACAAGTACCCTGTAAATAGACGTGATCTACCTAGTAACGGGATATACTTCTTCTACGAGGAAGGGGAGGTTATCAAGGTAGGTAGCAGGGTATTCAAACGGATAGTTAGGGTCGGTACACATAAAGAGCAAGGTAGGTTTCCCAATAGAATACTCGACCACTTCTACGGGGATAAGAATTCCAGTGTTTTTAGGAGACATCTAGGTGCTGCTATCCTAGCGAGGGAGAATCCCCATGACTCTAGACTCAGGGAATGGATGAAGGGATCCAAGACTCTTAGAGATGTAGAGAGGAAGGTCAGTAGACTCCTTAGGGAGAGATTTAGCTTTAGGTACATAAAAGTAGATGATAGAGATGAGAGACTAGAGCTTGAGGAGAGACTAATCTCAACATTAGCAAGATTTTCACCAAAGTACGTTTCCCCTAATTGGTTGGGGCGGTACTCACCTACCGAGAAAATAAGGAGATCTGGTCTATGGAATGTAGAGCACGTAGACAGCCCTAAATATATAGAGTTGAAACACCTAGCTAGGCTAGAACAGCTGGTCTATGAAACTCTAGCAGAAGCCGGAAGAGATTTAACGCTATTTAGGGATAAGCGAGCACTTGTGTTAATCCCCTGCTGTAAAAGCAAGAACGTGTACCCAATAAGTAGCACGCTATCAACACCGCTTCCCGGTATCAACAACCTAAGGAATAAGTTGCTCAAGTTACTTAAAGCAACACCCAGTCTTAGAGAAAGACCGGAGAACCGAAGAGGAGTACTGAACCCTGACGCACCGTTAACAAGAGCCGTAGACCTATATGTAGGTAACTTCTATAGGAAGGCCAAGAAGGTTCTGCTCGATATACTCCATGGAAAGTATCCACATATACACGTGCTCATAGTCTCAGCTCTTTACGGGCTAGTCAAACTAGACGAAGGGATCAAGGAATACGAGCTAGCCATGAACGACAGGTTGGCGAACGGTATGAAGGTGTACAGGTTCTGGCAAAGGGAAGGTCTATGGAGGATACTCCTAGGCTATATCCGCAGAAACAGAATTACCCATATCTGGAGCCTCTTACCAAGCTCATTAGAATACCCCTACCACCAGGTGTTCGAAGAGCTGTGGAGAACCCTAGGAAACACGCCCATAAAATGCACTCACGTAGAAATCCCAGGGGCAGGATCGGGTGCAGGGATCAAGCGTGCAGAGTGGCTGATGCACATCGTAGAGAACAACCCCCTGTACCTAGTAGAGCAGCCGCCTCCGCCACAAAAACTAGAACAGATACCTGGCTACACCTTCCAATACCCACCTTGCTAACCAATAATTCCAGAGGAATACATTGGAGCTCACTCTTACAGTCAGACCACTACAAGCCTACCCGGTGGCAAGCCCTACTAAACCTTATCTCAGGAAGTCATAGAGTAACCTTGTTGAGAATTTCTTAAAAGAAAAGTGAGACTTTTATGAAACAGGTATCGGTGCATCGAGGAGCTTCTTTCTAGTTGTGGACCGGGCGTATAGCTCGCCATAGTGTGATGTAGTGGGTCTAATGTTTAGTGGTGCTCCGCTCTATGAGCGAGGTGTAGCGGATGCAGCTATTACCAAGAAGGGTGTCCTTAGCTTCGGCTGTTAACGGTTTCAGCAAGCTTAGGTGCGTTGCGCTGTTGATGTGATAATCGGTCTGCTCATAACTGTAGGCCTAGTTGTAGAACCGATGTTGCTGCTAGGCACACTACTCAGCACTATCCCTAGGCTGGATCTGGGGTGGGAATCGAGGAGGTTGTTTCCCAGAGCATTGGGTGCACAGTAGCTGGCTTGGCATCAGCTGCGGTGGGTCTGATGCTCTGGCTGATAACCCTCTTCGTATTTCTGATGCCTGCATTCAGCAGATTGAGGAATTTCGATCCATCCGCCTTTAGGACACTCGCCATATTGATAAAGATTGGTTATGCTATAGGGCTCGTACTACTGCTCTTAGGCTCCGTAATCATCATAGGAGTCGCGTTCACCCAGTTGATAGGGGGTGCCCTCGGTGGCTTGCCATTATAGACTTAGGCACGGTATTCCTATTAATAGGCTTCATAGGTCTGATCACTGGGTACTTCAGATTTAGAGACAGCTTTCAGGAAATGCCGTTACTAGTAGCAGGCATACTCTTACAATAGCTGCGATACTGATGTTCGTTCTAAACGCTTTAGCAGGTGCATGGATTCTAGACCTCATAGTGCGGATCGTAGTATACGTAACAACAGGCCCCAGCATAGACTAATCACAGCAATAACTCAGAACCCCTACGTAGATACCTACACTCAGCCGTGGCATCGCGGCATGCTTAACAGCAATTTTGCTTTAGAATAGAAGGGATTGCCGATAAACCTCTTTAAACATAGTAGTAGCCACACCACTATGTGAGAACCCATGCTCCGAACGGCGGTAATGACCCTTACTCTGATTCTTGTTCTTGTAACACTGGTAGCAATATCACCTTCCCAAGTCCGGGGATCTAGCAACGCTTCAGTCGATATAGACGTTTATGGCAAGGTCGTGTACGTTGTTGATGGCGATACTATCGACGTCATGGTTGTAGAGATCCATGATACCAAGTACAGCTCATTTCTCTATAAGAAGATCAGGATCAGGTTTGCCGATATCAACGCGCCAGAGATCTACACCTACAAAGGTAAGCAGGCGAAGCAGTTCCTCTACAGCCTTATCCACGGCAAGTACGTGTATCTCGATATAGACGACCTCTACACCTACGACAAGTATGGCCGTGTAGTAGCGGTTGTCTACCTACCTATCAACTCGACACATCTCCTAAACGTCAACCTCTACCTTGTTCTAAAGGGCTATGCAGAAATAGATGACTATCCAAATCAGTTCAACCCCTATAGGTGGAGATTACACATTAGGTATCCACAAAGCGTGGTAACTACAGTTCAAGCTAAACATACAGTATCGACACCTGCAACAAGAACTCCGAGTATTGCGCTAGTAGAGAACCCCTTCACAATTCCTTACCGCAGTTCTGAAAGTATGGAGATAACGCTCTACAACGTGAGTACTGTCTGTAGTTTCCAAGTGGATTACACAAACTACAAAAAGATCGATCCGAATAGTAGGTACATCTTCATAAGACCTAGGTTTGGTGAGCCTTACACACTCTACGCAATTACAGATGAGGGTTGCGAGGCCCTCTGGAGATGGGAACCTCCGCAGAACACCACCTATATAGACGCGTTCTTCTACAGCGATAAGCTGTACACACTATACATGACATTAGAGGAACCATCCAAGCTTCACTACGTGGTGTACAGCCTTAGTAATGGGCACGTTGTTAAAGGAAGCGTCGAGCCCTTCAAGATCGCCAGACCTAGCTATGTGCTCGATAACGGGCTGTACATAACTATCGATAAGAATAACGGCGTAATCTATGCGCTTAACCTAACAAGCCTTGAAATACACCGCATAATCACCATAGAGGGCTACAAAATAAGCTGGACCCCCGAAGTTGCCTTACCACCCAGCGAACCCTACCTACACACATCCAAGATCATAGTATCTGTCTACAGAGAAGGTCAAAGCCCTGTTGATAGCTGTCCAGCGGTTGTAGATGTGACCACGGGTAGATACGAAGTGTATTGCCTTAGGAGCCTCTGGGGAGAGCCAATACCTGTAAACAGAGGAATACTCATGGTAAGATACTTCAGAGTGGCGCTCCTTAGCTTTAACCTAAGTAACGTGGTGTGGGAGCAAAGACTCTATTCAGGCTATAAATATAGTAGTAGCTCTGATATGTTTGTAGCGATCTTCAGCGATGCTATAATTGCGAGGTTTGCGAACGCTATATACCTAATAGATTACGGGGGTAACGTATTGTCCTGTGTTATGTATCAACCACCAGAAGTAGCTGTTATAGAGACAAGAATTTCGGCTATAGCAAGAGAAGCTATAGCATGGAAAGGTGGCATACCTGTATATGTTGGATACGATAGAGGAATTCTTTATTATAATAGGGTATATATCAGCGATCTCTATGGCAATACACTCGCTACGTTTAAGTTGAATAGCACTCACGGATACATAGACATCTATCACTTGTTCTTGGTAGGCAATAGGAGCGGATATACCCTTGTTCTAGTTTATAGGAGTTTTGACAAAGAGCATAGAGCTACCTCTTCAGACTACATCCTATCTATCCTTAGACTAGAACCAGTTGGTAGAGTCACAGTACCAGTAATAGTGAAACCCAGTATTATCTCTACAATGAGTACGTTAACGAAAACCGTGACAAGGACTATTGCCTTCACACGCACGTTAACCGTGGTCAAACCTTTCACTACAACAATCTACACCGGAGGCACAACAGTAAGGGTGTTCCTGAAGAGAGTTGTGACAAAGCGCATCTATATAACAACGGTTGTTCCCCGTACCATAACAACAACTCTTGAGGCCACCAAGTATCTCTACCCCACCAAAACCATGTACAAGACGCTCTACGAACCCAAGGTCATATACCTAACAGTAACATCCACGGCACTTAAGGAGACAACGCTAACAACAACCATTACAAGGACTAAGACAGTACCGGAGCCTATCTTCGCCGCAGGGCTCGCGGCACTAATAGCCCTTCTGCTAATTGCTCTCCTTGCCCTTCAGCGTAGACCCACTTAATGATGAACACAATACTGTTTTGAAGAGCCTCGAACGCTTCTAAGTTCCTGGTGCGGTATTAAGCGATAGCTATGACCGCTTTGTATAGAGCCTCTAGTTTTTCATGTATAGCATGGAATTTACTGTACTGTAGGGCGTGGTAAGTGAGCATATCAATGCCTTTAATATCTTCATAAAGGGTAGATCAGTTCTATGATTTACAATGTCCCTAAGTAACCAGCTCAATGGCTAATTCTTTACTAACTAGTCCTTTCGCATAGCTGAGTTCCCTAATTTTCTTACTGACTGACGTTAAGATATTACCGTATTGCGGTGGAGAAAGGGGCTTGGAAGGGTCCTGTAGTTACCGGAGAGTTGCTTGAATTAAATAATGATGATTATTAAGGCGGCTACATTAAATAGTTTATATGGGATGGTTGCGGTGGATGGCTTGCTTGAGAGGATAGTTGTTGATCCTAGGGTTATGGCTGGGAAGCCCGTGGTTATGGGCACTAGAATCACTGTTGGTATGGTATTGGAGCTCTTAGCTGCTGGTGCGAAGCCTGAGGAGATAGCTGAGGACTACAACATAAGCCTCGAGGATATTGGGGCGGCTCTACTCTACGCAGCTAAGGTTCTCGGTAGAGAGGAGGTAATAGTCGAGGCAAGAGCTTAGGCTCCTCCTCGACAAGAACAACGGATTGAAAGTTTCAATGAGCTTAAGAGGCTAGGATACCATGTGCAATCAATCCACCGGGTATCGTTATTCTAAGGATAAGAGACCCAAGGATAGCAAAGAGGATTAAAGCGATTCTAAGAGCATTACAGTTGAAAGACCAGCTATACGGCTACATAACAATAGTAACTGAGACGAAAATACGAAGACAACAAAATTTCACCATGATAAGAGACGGTAATACTCTCTTAGGCATACATACATTACAACACACTAGCTGATTGAACAGAGCTGCTAAACCCAACAGGATGTGATGGCTCCGGAGACCCGAGACTTATAAGGGAGCGTTTCAGTTCTTGATGAAGAGCTGAAATAGGGATTCACGACACAGCGCACCCTATGATTATCAAGTATGCTGGTTAAAACTTCAATGCTATGATAATAGGATTTCTAAGGTACTGATATTCTCACTCTCTAAGTTCAAACATTGACACTCGGTTTGCTAAAGTATGAAGACTACTACCAGTATCCATTAGTATCCCCGGTGTTCTTTTAGATCCACTGTTTGGATTACAGCATTTACTAGTGCTCGGTCTATTGGATAAACTACCCGACCCATCTGGAGAGCAGCCTTAAAGCGCCTTGAGGAACCTTTCTTGGAGGGAATTTAGATAATTAGAATCGGTCGTGGTAATGGCAATGAGGAGTACTATGGAGTTATTACAGCTGCTCAATGGGTTATAAGGCCATGGGGATCAACGTAATATCCTAGGTTGGGGACTAGTACCTGGAGGTAAGAGGTTGTCTCGGGAGGTTGTGGTTAGGGTTCGTGTGCCATCCCACTATGCTGGTGATGTTGAGAGGGAGGTTAGGCTAGCCTATGCTATAGACCTCTTTGTCCGTGGGGTTGTTAGTGTTGAGCGTGCAGCTGAGCTGGCCGAGCTGAGCCTCTATGACTTTATCTCGGAGCTGCGGAGGAGGGGGGTAACGGCCTATCCTTATAGTGATGAGGAGCTCCGAGAGGAGCTAGGAATTGAATAGCCGGCGTGCTCAATGCATGATAGTGAATTCTAGTGTCATCATAGCACTCGCGGAGATAGGTCTAACGGGTATCGCGGCATCACTTACCGCAGAGGTCATTATACCACGTGCAGTCTACGAGGAGGTTGTCGTCAGGGGTCGTGGTAGACCAGGCTTGAGAGAGCTAGAGGAGCTGGTACATCAGGGCAAGGTTAAGCTCCTCAGCCCCCGCGATCAGGCGCTCGTGGAGGCGCTACACGATCCGCTGGGGCTTGGTGAGGCAGAGGCTATCGCACTAGCCATCGAATACAACTGCGTGGTAGTGCTAGATGATAGGATTGCAAGATCTAAGGTGAAGTCCATGGGGTTGGAGGTTATAGGTACCATGGCCTTGCTACGAAGAGCCTACGATAAAGGACTGGTAGATAGGGATGGGCTCGTTCAAGCACTAAGAAAGCTTAGAGAGCATGGCTTCAGAATATCTGACGAAATAATACGGGAAGTCCTAGAGAAACTGGGATGAGAGTAGGAACGGGCTCTCCATCCGCAAGAAGCAGCTTCCTAACAGCTCAACTATACCAGGAAATTCGGAGTGACTAAGGATTAATAGCCCTATATGAGTATAGTGCTCTGTTGATGGGTAAAGGCGGTTAAGGCTAGTGTTAAATGAGTCGTTATCGAGGTTCCTGAGGGTCTCCGTGTTCCTCCTAGTGAGCTTGAGGAGAGGCTAAGGGTGGAACTGGCGTTTAGGCTATATGAGAAGGGTATAGCTAGCCTCGGCTAGGCCCATAGAATAGCTGGTTTGCCAAAGTAGGATCTCCTAAGAACTGCTAGCCAAGGAGGGGATACCGCTACGCTATGGCGAGGAGGAGCTGAAGGAGGACTTGGAGGTTGCCAAGAGGCTTACAGGGAAAACAGGGAGGTAATGGGATTGAGGAGGGCTTCTCGTGGTCTCTAACTCAAGTATTATCATCGCGCTCACCAGAATATGCCGCCTAGGCCTCCCGGAGAAGCCCTTTGGGAGAGTAGTTGTACTGGAAGGAGACTTCCCATTAATCTCTGAAAACAATTTCCCTTATCTCATTCAGTACATCAGCTGGGCCCTCCTCGCCCGGGGAAACAACCCTGTTTCCAGGTAGGTGTTTATGCTGTGGAAATGTTGGGAGCTCTGGATGGTGTGGCGCATTATCATATCTAAAAAGACTAGTGAGATATCTTGTTTAGTGTAGTTGAATCGGTAAGAAACCCTCGATACCCTATTATCTTCCTCTAACACATACTCCAGGAAACGGGGTGAAGATCCGTCTATGAAGATGTTCATGCCCCTCAACACAACCCTGTTTGGAGACCTACGCTCAATACCTATCCGGGAAGAAGAGATTAGGGGCTCTAGCTCTCTCAGCTTTTCCTCAACTCTTGCCTAGGTATTCCTCTAGAGATCCTCTCTGCAACCTTCTTCAGCTCCTCTAACTCATTACGGATCCTCTCTAGGAACTTCAGCTCGCCGTACCTCTCCATGAACTCACCGCTACTCATACCATACCTGTTCTCAAACCTCTTGATCTTTTCCTCTATTATCTTCAACTCCAGCTGAAGCCTCTTACACTCAGTATCAAGAGCCCTAGTAAGCAGGTCAACGGCCCTCCTATTCAAGCTCAACAACCACAGTATTTCCACTCAAACCCCAATCCCACTCTAAGCAATTGATAATCAGGCTTCATAATCCTTTACTCCAGCTAGGCTATGACAAGCAATGCGGGCTAATCGATAAGTGTTTGTGACGGACCCACCCAGGGTTTGGATCCCCCGGACACGATATAGACGCTATGCTCACATTTGATGAGGACTTCAAGAGACTTCTCTCGAAGAACGCCTTGATAACCCCTGAAGGATATGCGGGGTTTAGGTGTAGTGGCTATGACCGAGGTACTATGTTTTGTTAAGCCTAGGCCCATCAAGGAGGGTCTATTCTCTTAGGGTGGAAACAGTTTAACTCTAACGTGTTTTGATCACCGTTAGCCATGTCATGCACGGTCTAATCCGCTCTGGGCATACCCTTAAGGGTTAGGTAGCCCATGCTACATAGATGTGCAATGACAGCGTATTTTTACCATGGCCATAAGGTTCTTTGGTATCCATGCTGGTTGTTGTTTCAGGTTGGTGGCTGTGTATATGCTTTCCAGCCCGTATACCAACATACCTATCGGTCTACTTCAGCTTCTCCAAATCCCTTCTGGTAGCTTTGAAGAGCTTTCGTATAGGAACCCGTGTAGCTGGGGTGCTACCTGGCCCGGTAAAGATGGCTGTGAACGGGCCTAGGAATAGTGGTTAGTAGAATCACCTGTATGCAGAATCCCTAGGCCTGATATCTTCAAGGACTATTATGCAGTACTGGGGCTCGGTGTAAAAGAGCCTGTACTTGCCCCTGGCTACACGTACCGTCCTGTAGTGCTTGTATCCGCCCTTGAGGGGTTTGCCTCTACGCAGGCCCATTCCGAGCTCGTCGATCTTCTTCAGTATCTCTTCACGGTATTGGGGATCCAGCTTCCTGAATGCCTTCTCGAATCTTTTGCTGAGCTCAATCATGTGTTTGTACCCGTTCATGCTGGAGCACTCTTCTAAGCTCTCTAGGGCTAGAGGCGGTGCCTATTACTCTGCGCTCTTCCTCCGGTACAGGGCTCAGCATGAGGTCGAAAGTCGCTGTGTATGCCTCGAGCTCCTCGGCGTATCTAGCAAAGATCTCTGTTAAGAGTCTAAGCTTCTCAAGGTCCTTGGTCTTCGTTATCGCTAGGAAGAGTAGAAGTGCAGCGAAGTATGTGCGTACGTAGCTCTGTGCCTCGCCCGGGTGCTCGGTGAAGAACTTGACGTAGACCTCTAGATACCTGCTACGGTTCTGTATCAGCTGCCTATGCTTCCACATATCATGCTCTATTAATAGGTCGACAGCCTCCTCTACGTCTATCCCAACACTCTTCAGCTCATTCACAAACCTTCGAAGATCTTCAAGTACACGCACAAACTCCTCCCTTGGTAGGTGCAGAGCCTCTAGGCTAGCAACCACCAGGAGTATCTGGGTGGTGTAGTCCTTCAACATATCGTCAACTATCTTCTCCACAGCCTCGGGCTCGGCTATGACCCGGTCTACGTAAGGTCTAAGCCTACCCATCAAGAGCTTCAGGGCCGTAGGCACAGCCACTCCACGCGAAGGTATGGAGTAGGGAACGAGCACAGTTGTAGCCATTGCAGGGAACCCAGGCTGAAACACTCTACGGTACTCGAACCCCTAGTCTATTTTATGGTTAATAAGCTACACGAAGATCCGCAGCCATACAGCAACTCTTGAAACCACCAAGTACCTCCGCCCAATCAAAGTG